>JBEIQI010000028.1:0-20054 GCA_040376605.1 Flavobacteriales bacterium
AATGAGAGTAGCCATTAAAATGATCGTTCCTATGAACCAAAAAATCCCATTAAAATTACCAATTAAACAACAGGCCATGGTATCGTTTACAACAACTATGCCTATTGAAGGTCAAATACCAATCGTGATGGATATTCCAGTAAAAATTCCGTTAAGAGATACTCCTATTAAAATGTACCTTGATAAAGTTGCCGATGAATTAGATGATATGCTCAGCATCCCATGATTCTTTGGCTAAATATCATTCGGTGGAAAAATCTTCTCATCATTTGGATTAGCATTTTTGTTATTGTATTACCCCATTTTGATCCACAAAACCCATCCCCATTTTATGAATTTATACTTTGGGCGATTATTTGCAGCACTATTGCCGCCAGTGGAAATATAATGAACGATTGGTTGGATGTGAAGCAGGATAAAGAAAATAAGAAACCTAATATTTTCATTAATAATCAGCATAAGAAAACGGCAACAATTCTTATTATTCTCTTAATGATCTTATGCAGTTGGGCAATATGGTCCAGTAATAATCAAATGACATTAGGCCTCTTAGCTGTTATTGCATTTTTACTATTATCTCTTTACAATTTTATATTTAAAAAAATCGCCATCCTCGGAAATATCCTAATTGGAATATTATCAGCAATGGTTTTTGTAGGTGTGGACATCATTGTTTCAAGCAGACTTGTATATTTTGAATTTGGATTCGACAATAAACAAATAGAGCTATTTGCGGGATTTGCGCTGGTAACAACCGTTATTCGAGAAATTATTAAAGATGCCGAAGATAGAAAGGGAGACCTTTGGGCCGGTTTTAGTACCATTGCTCGATTTTTTAACGATCAGGCAATCGCTATAATTATATTATTCATGAGCTTAATAGGAACTACTTTGGTATATCTAATGATGCAAGGTAGACAAACAAATTTTTTATATCACTTCACCATTTATGCTATATGGGCTAATATCATCAGCATAAGTGCATTTATCTTGTTACTTATTCCACATCCCGCTAAATACATTCGGGCATCCCGAACCATAAAAGCTGGCATGTTGGGCAGTTTAATTATCTACCTTATATTATCCTATTAATATGCAGCATCCCCTCAATATTCCATACAAAATAATCTTAGGTTCACAATCGCCCCGACGTAAAGAATTATTATCAGGGTTAGGAATCGATTTTACCATAGAGGTCATTCCAACAGAGGAAGATTTTGACCCCCAACAAAGTCCGGAGGAAATTGCTATGTCCATTGCCATAAAAAAAGGAAAATGCTTTTTAACGCAAGAATTTCAAAATAATCATCTTATCATAACAGCAGATACAATCGTTTCAATTCACAGAAAAATTTTGAATAAGCCCAAGGATTATAATGAAGCTATTGAAATGATTCAACTTTTGAGTGGAAATAAACATACGGTGTATACTGGTGTTTGCATTACAACTAGTAACAAGCAGGAAAGTTTTGTATGTAGCACCGATGTTTACTTTAATAATTTAAGTACCGCAGAAATTGAATATTATATTGAAACTTACCAGCCATTTGATAAGGCAGGTAGCTATGGTGTTCAGGAATGGATAGGCTATGTAGGCATTGATAAAATTGAAGGCTGCTTTTTTAATGTTATGGGATTGCCTGTAAATGAATTATATAAAAGGTTAAAATCCTACACTTAATAACACAGTGAAGTCCATTTGATTGCAAAAAATTAATATTATTTTATTTGACAAGCAATATTATAATGATAGATTTGCAGCATGGCAATCACTCCTTCACCAAAAGATCTGCTCCTTACCAAAGGATATCAACTCATCAAATCCACCCCATTTAAATCATATTTTCATCATCCTAATTCAAATGTTCTATTGACAATCTGGAGCGAAGACTCCGAATTTATTGATTTGGAAACTTATAAAACCGTTGCACTAAATACTTTAAAATTAGTAGGTGACCTTAGGATAAAATATTTACTTACTGATCACAGAAAAAATAACTTTAAATGGGACTATGAAATTGAACATTGGTATAGTGAAAATATAATCCAGGAATTTCTAGCCCTGGGACTAAAAAAGTTAGGTGTAATCCTTGACGATAGCTTATTAAAGATGGCTTATGCAAATTCTGTAATAGAAGAATTCCTAATAGACCACCAAGTAAAAAGTTTAGAATCCAGATTTTTTGATGATTTTGACCCGGCATTACTCTGGATTCATCATTGATTAGCACGTTGATAGGAGTTTACCTAATAATGCGATAAATATTTTACGTTCAAAATTCCTTTTGATCTCTTTTGCAATAATGAGACGGATCACAATGGGATATTTGGCAACCTCCAAGCCGCAACTTTCCTCTTTTTTCCGAACGTAAGGCTCCTTTGCTTGGATAACCATAAAGGATTGGAATAACTTGATCTTTTCGTTTGCATACCGGACAAGTTTTTTCTAAACCATTATACGTACAATACGGATAGCTAAACTCAAGATTTAAAGTTGTGTCTTCAGCGGCAACAAGGCTGAGAAGAGAATCCTTTAAACCTGGAAATGATAATTTCAAATCATAATTCCCGGCTGGAATATTAGAGAATTTAAAATTTCCTTCCAAATCTGTCATTGCTTCATATGGGGTATTTAGCAATGTAAGTTTTACCATCCCGAATCCACGGCCTCTGCTTCCTTCTGTTATGTGACCCTGTATTGTGGCATTTTGCCCAAATAGGTTAAAATATAAACAAGAAATAATAATAATAAAGGGAACCTTCATTTTGGAATAAAAAAAATCATGTGTTAAATCCTAGAATGTGATGGCAAAATAAAAAAACATGATAAGCCATACCACATCAATATAATTCCAAAAAACGAATAACATATTCATTTTTTTCTTCTGATATGGATTGGTAACGAACATTAATTCGGTTACAGGGTTGCGACTATTTTTATAGAACGGGATGAGAACATAAGTTAAAAACCCAATCCCCAACAAAACATGAAACATATGGATTGCAGATAATACATATACGTAGGTTGATGCTACATTCGCCGTAGGTAAACTAAATCCATTTTTATAAAACTCCAACCACCCAACAATTTGAAATACAGTAAAGCCTATGCCTAACAACCCAACCGTGGCCAACATGAATGTGCATTTTTTCAACAGATCCTTATTTAAGTACAGTCGAGCCAGCTTAATGGCCGCTGCTGATAATAACATAAGAGCTGTACTGATAAAAAAAGATTTTGGCAGTTGAATAATTTGTTGAGCATTACTTGTTTGAAATCTCTGAGCTGTATACGTCGCCAACATAACCAAAAACAAAAAACCACTCCCTACCATGGCCATGTACATCATGGTTTGATATGGATGTAACCGACGCAAGTTTTGTAAAAAACTCTTTTCGACTACTATGGGTTTTTTCTCTAACATGTCAATAAATAGGATTATTTTAATACTACTAAATAACGCATTTTAGCCCAAATAGTTTGTTAAATGGCAAAATAAAAATGCGAATTTTGTTGAATAAACAACCCAATTTAAATCTAAACAAAATCTAAACTAAAAAATGTTTAGTCAATTATAAATCGGCGGTTTTCTAAAATTTTTTTCAATCCTTCCTCCAACGATGTTTTGGGCCTATTTAACAATAGATTCATCTTGGTTACATCAGGCAATCTTCGGGTCATATCACCTTCAGCCAAGGGGGGTAAATACACAATGGAGGATGTAGAGCCGGTAACCAATTTAATCGTTTTGGCGAGCTCCAAAATGGTAATTTCTTCATTACCTCCAATATTAATAACATCATTCGCAAATTCGGGATTACCTATGGTGTTGTAACAAGCATCGATATTGTCGTTTATATAACAAAACGTTCGTGTTTGCGAACCATCACCATAAATAGTAATATCCTCATTCTTCAATGCCTGATTCAAAAATCTGGAAACCACGAATTCTTTACTTTGCTTGGGACCGTATGTATTAAAAAAACGAAAGATGGTATAATTAAGATCAAATTCCTGTTTGTAAGATTTCAAATAACTCTCTCCTAAATTTTTAACAACTGCATAGGGTAATCTTGAATTTAGTGGAGTGGTATTTTCATTTTGAGGAAATTCAACGGGTTCACCGTATACTTCACTGCTACTAGAATAAAATACACGTTTCACATTGGTGTTTTTTGATAACCGCAAAATATTCTCTAATCCTTTTACATCTTCCAAAACAGCAACAGGATTTTGTAGTGTTCGTTTTACACCGACTAATGCTGCATAATGAAATACATATTCGAATTTATAGGCATAAAATACAGAGGCAATGTCTTCGTAATTATTTACATCACATTTTATAAAACGTACATTGGGATATAAATTTAAATCTGGCAATTTCTCAGTTAAGCCGGTAACAAAATTATCCACAATAACCACTTTAATATTAGCATCTGCTGCAAGTTTCTCTGCCATGCCGCTGCCAATAAATCCAGCCCCACCGGTAACTAAATAATTCTTCATCAATTATAGTTCTGCAATTTTCACCAAATACTCACCATATCCACTTTTCAAAAGTGGTTTGGCCACCTGCAATAATTCCTCTTTTGAAATAAAACCCATTCGAAATGCTATTTCCTCAATGCATCCAATTTTTAATCCCTGTCGTTCCTCAATTACCTGAACATATTGGGATGCCTGCATTAAAGATGCAAAGGTACCCGTATCTAACCACGCTGTTCCCCTATCCAAAACATTTACAGATAATTCACCCATTTCTAAATATATCTTATTGATATCTGTTATTTCATATTCACCCCTGGCGCTAGGTTTTAATGATTTAGCAATACTAACCACCCTATTATCATAAAAATATAATCCAGGTACAGCATAATTACTTTTAGGGTGTTCAGGCTTTTCTTCAATGGAAACAGCCATCATATTTTTATCAAATTCAACGACTCCATATCTTTCCGGATCGCTTACATGGTAAGCAAATATAATACCCCCTTTGGGCTGTTTAATTTCTTGCAACTGCTTGGGCAATCCGGAGGCATAAAAAATATTATCCCCCAAAATTAACGCGGCACCATCATCCCCAATAAATTCCTCTCCAATTACAAAAGCCTGAGCCAAACCATTCGGCACCTCCTGCACTTTATATTCGAACCTCATACCAAGATTTTCACCTGTGCCTAATAATTTTTCGAAATGAGGTAAATCGTGAGGAGTAGAAATTATTAATACTTCTCGAATTCCAGCCATCATTAATACCGACAGGGGATAATAAATCATGGGCTTGTCGTATATAGGCATTAGCTGTTTGCTAATTGCCATGGTAATCGGGTAAAGCCGCGTTCCGGATCCACCGGCCAGTATAATTCCTTTCATAACAGTCGAAAACCCGAAAATAACCAAAAGGATGGATTTTGCCAAAATTGAACAGACAAATCCATTGCATTAGAATAGGCTTGTTTACGGCCAAATCCCTTATATTTGCTAACTTACATGAAAATAACGTTACAAATAGCCATCCGTTACTTAATTGGTAAAAAATCAAGGAATATCATTAACCTGATTACCTTGATTTCGATGATGAGCATCATGGTGATTTCTGCTGCCTTAGTTATCATTTTGTCAGCATTTAATGGATTAGAATCAACGGTTAAAAATGTTTACAGATCAGTTGATCCTGAACTTAAAATAACATTAACAGAAGGAAAAACATTTACTGATTCCACAAATTTACTAACTCAAATACGTATTTTACCAGATGTTGATAAGGTGGTCCCTGTAATTGAGGAAAGCGTACTTATCAGTTATAATGGGAAGCAACAAATTGGAATGATAAAAGGCATATCCACCGATTATTTCGAGATGGTAAAGCTGGACACCATGATTGTTACAGGTAAGCCCCGATTACAAATTGGAAGTCAACCAGCTGCCATAATTGGCGAAGGAATGGCCTATGTATTGGAGGTTAATACCGATGATCCAACCAAACGTTTACAAATATATTTCCCAAAAAGGGGTAAGATTGATTTGTTTAATCCCTTTATGATGGATAAATTAGTGGTATCTGGTATCTTCTCCATCGATCATGATTACACAAATACCTGTGTATTTACTTCTATTGAATTTGCACAATCTATTTTAAAACTACCAGTGAATACTTTTAGTGGTATTGAAGTGAAGGCTAAAAATGGAATTAATCCCAATCGACTTAAATCATCTTTAACCAAAATTTTGGGAAATCAATTTAAAATAGAAAATCGATTTGAGCAACATGCCGTTATGTATAGAGTTATGAGGGGAGAAAAGCTGATGGTAGTGATTATTATTACATTTATACTTTTAATTGCTTCATTTAATTTAGTAGGTGTTATTTCACTAATGTTGGTTGAAAAACGAAAAGACTTAATGCTATTAAGAAGCTTGGGAATGACTGTTCCTAACTTAAAATCAATTTTTATTACTCAAGGTATTTTGGTAGCTTTAATTGGAAGCATCTCGGGATTATTAATTGGTTTTTTAGTGGCTTTATCCCAACAAATATTTGGTTTTTTAAAACTAGGCCCCAATCCTGGTTCCCGGCCCTATCCAGTAGAATTTAATCCCCTCGATTTTTTAACCATCCTTATTATCGTGATAAGTATTGCTTTTGTAACATCAGCCCTGCGCATGGTATTTGTAAAATTCGATCAAAAGGCCATGTCCGGAATTTTAAAATAATTATTTATTTGAGGGGCCACTCCCACCTCCGCTATTTCCTATGCGAATTCCACGGTGGGCCGCTTATGCCTGCATCGCCTATTGTTCCTGTAAATGCCCCTTTATCAAGGGCGATATCGCTTCACCCCAAGTCTTTGAAAAAAAAAAGACCTTGCTTTGCAAGGTCCTTAGATATGAGATGTGGATTAATGTTTAATTATTAAACACCAATTTTTCATTTAATACAATTTCTTGTTCAGCATTAACCACTTGAATATAATAAATTCCAGCTGCCAGATTTTCAGGATCGAATTGCATCATAATTCCATTCATTCTTTGTTGAACTAATACTTTACCGTTGATATCTAATAGAGAAATAGTGCCATTTAAAACAGCCTCATTTAATCGGATGGTAACAATTCCTGAAGATGGATTTGGATAGATTGAATTGGCAGTGACATTTTCCTCTTCAACAGAAACATTTAATGTAAAAGTAAATGCGGCTGATGTTGCTGAACATCCGTTCACATCTGTATAAGTAACCGTATAATCGCCCGAAGCTAATGGAGAATAATTCTGACTAGTTGCCCCAGCTATCGGACCTCCTATATCATTCCATTGAATCCCACTGGCTTGAGATGATTGCAAGGTAGATGGATTTAATAAGGTGATTATAGGAGCTGTTGGCAGCGGTGAAACAGTTATATGATTATTTACTAATACCGTGTCGGCGCCGCAAGCAGGATTCCCAGCAATTAATTGCACATTATAACTGCCAGCATTCGCATAGGTAATGCTTGGATTTTGAGAGGATGAAGTGGATGGAGCACCTCCTGTAAAAGTCCAGCTCCAAGCCGCCGGTGAACCAGTACTTTGATCAGTAAACGTTACTATATCTCCTTCGCAAATAGCCGTGTCGCTTGAAATAAACGAAGCTACCACTGCCGGAGTAGATGGAACAACATAAAACACCACATTATTTCCTGCTCCTGAATTGGGGATTCCAATTGAATCACCTGCAACATTGATATCAATATCCGCAGGACTGCTTAAACCTGTCATTACAGAAACCGGAGCAGCAGAAAAGGTTGGATTAAATTTTCTTAGCGCATTACCTCCCCAGGTAGAGATATACCAATTACATTGATTATCACGGGTAATTCCATCTATATTGGAAACGGCGGTTGTATATAAAGTTGTTACAGATGAATCCACTAAACTTAATGCTTGCACACGTGCAGTTCCGCCCCAATTAACAAATACACAACGATTATTGGAACCATCATAATAAATTCCATTAGGTGTATAGGTAGTAGTTACCATCGAATTAAATCCGCCGGTTGAAATTCTTATCCTGTAAATTTTTTTGGCGGTAAAGTCCGTTGCAAATAAAAAATCCCCTCCATCCCAAGTGATACCATTTAAAAACGTAGCACTTAAATTCACATTAAAAACCTGTGCCCCAGTAAGTAAATTATAACCCCTTACTCTACCCCCATCACAAACAAAAACCGTATCACCAACACATTCAATTCCATGAGGGCCAGATGGTATGCCCGTTGCCAAAGTGGTAAGTGTCATGGTAGAAGGGTTAAGAACATGAATTTCGCCTGATCCATTTTGACCCACGATCCATCGATGTCTTACTTCATCATAATCCACACTTTCCGGTGAATTAAAGGTTTGGGCAAAGATGGATGATCCACAAATAAGTAAAAACAGGAATAAAGAATTTTTCATAGTTAAATAATTATAGTAGTAAAGATAAATAATTAATTGAACTGAAGGTTGCGGCAGTGATGCGAAAGGTTTAGCTCTTTTGCCCGCATAGGCGTGCAAAAAGCCGAAGCCTGCAGCAGCACGTTTTAGCCGCCCTAGTTAAAATCCCAGTTATAGGTATTTATTTCTAAAATACATTGCTTTAACAATTGAATGCTAAATGCAATATCCGATTTATCTGCCATTTCGATTACCTGATGAATATGACGCGTTGGAATACTCACTGCACCGGCAATGGCGCCCCCCGGATTCATCCGTTGAATGCCAGCGGTATCTGTTCCTCCAGCAGGTAATAATTCAGGTTGCCAGGTTATTTTATTTTTAGTAGCCACTTCCTTCATATACTTAACCATGCGATAATCACATATGGTGGAGGAATCCATAATTTTAATAGCCGTACCTTTCCCCAATTCAGTAACCTGCTCATAGTCGCGAGATCCCGGCACATCGTATGCAATTGTAGTATCAATTCCAAAGCCAAAATCTGGCTGAATTTGCAATGCAGCCACATTAGCCCCTCTTATGCCTACCTCCTCCTGAACGGTAAACACTCCATAAAAATCATATGGAATAGGTTGCCCTTTTAATTGACGAAAAGTTTCGATTAAAATAAAAACCGAGACACGGTTATCGATGGATTTACAATTAACACAATTACCCATCTCAATAAGTTTTCTTTCCCTTGTAACCGGTGTGCCAACTTCTACAATTTTCCGTACCTCATCGGCTGGCATACCCAAATCAATAAAATAATCAGTAATCTTAGGCACTTTATTTCTCTCGTCAGTATCCATTAAATGTATGGGCTTGCTACCCATTACTCCAATTAAATCCTGCTTTCCATGAACAATAACTCTTTGGGCCGTAAGCGTTTTAGGATCAAACCCTCCCAAGGTAGTAAACTTTAAAAATCCTTTATCATCAATATGGGTAATAATAAAACCTATTTCGTCCATATGGGCAGCGGCCATAATCTTCTTATCCTCCAATCCCCTTTTTACCGCGGTAATATTGCCCATATTATCCATCGATACATCATCCACTAATCCATTTAATTCGCGAAGAACCAATTCTCTTACTTTTTGTTCGAAGCCAGAAACACCAGGTGTTTCACATATTTCTGCTAACAATTGTACATTTATAGACATAAATAATTGATATTTACTTCAAATTAAATGTAATAATTGCGAAAGAAAAATTATTCCCTTGTAAAAATTCAAAAGAATTAAACCATGATTCCTTCGTCATTAAAACCCAATGCGTTAATCCACGCATCTAGCCCATATCTTTTACAACATGCTTATAATCCTGTTGAATGGAATGAATGGGCTCCCGAACAATTGGAACAAGCAGCTACCGAGAATAAATTATTGGTAATAAGTATTGGCTATGCTGCCTGCCATTGGTGCCATGTAATGGAACATGAAAGCTTTGAAAAAGTAGAGGTGGCAGAATGGATGAATAATTTTTATATCAATATAAAAGTAGATAGAGAGGAACGACCTGATATTGATGCTGTTTATATGAATGCAGCTCAACTTACTACCGGAAGGGGCGGTTGGCCATTAAATGTTATTGCCTTACCCAATGGCAGACCCGTTTTTGCAGGTACCTATTTCCCTAAGGATCGCTGGATAAAAATTTTAGAACATTTTGCAGGTGCTTGGAAAAAAAATCCACAAGAGCTAATTGAGGTGGCAGGAAAAATTGAGGAAGGTCTGAACCAAATGGAAAATGAATATTTGCCCCAAATAAATAACAATATAAATGCCTTGGATTTTCATTTAACGAGAACCCTGGCCGAAAATATTTATTCGAAATTAGATCTTGAAAAAGGAGGACTCGACAAAGCACCCAAATTCCCAATGCCTTGCATTTTCGATTTTTTGCTTCATTATAATTTCTATAAAAAAGATGAAAGAATAAAAATGGCCATTCATGCCACCTTAATTAATATGATGGAAGGTGGAATTTATGATCAAGTGGGTGGTGGTTTTGCCAGATACTCTGTGGATGAATATTGGTTTGTTCCTCACTTCGAGAAAATGATGTACGACAATGCGCAGCTCATTTCTCTATACAGCAAGGCATACGCTTATACAGGGGTAATAGATTATATTAGAATTTCCAGTGAAATTATACAATGGATACACCGGGAAATGTTGAATGAGCATGGGTTGTTTTATTCATCCTTAGATGCGGATAGTGAAGGTATAGAAGGCAAATTTTATTGTTTTACCCAAAAAGAAATTCAACAAATTGTAACAGATCATGCTGAAATTTTCTGTGATTATTTTTCCATTAAAGAAGAAGGTAATTGGGAGCATTCCAATATTTTATATGTTGGCAAAACCATTACAGAAATATGCGAAAATTATGACCTTACCCACAAGCAGGCCAAACGAATTATTGAAGTAGGAAAAAACCAACTATTAAAAGCAAAAGAAAGTCGAATAAGACCCGGACTAGATGATAAATGTTTAACAGCGTGGAATGCCTTAACCATAACAGGCATGCTGCAAGCCTACCAATTTACTGAAAATCATTTTGCTTTTACCTTAGCTCAAAAGGCCGTTGACTTTTTAAGAGAAAAATTACTACAAAAAAATGGATTGTATTATAGAAATTTCAAAAATAATAAAGCCAGCATTCCTGGATTTTTGGATGACCAGATTTTTATGGTTCAAGCCTTGATTGAAATGTATAAAGTAAGTTGGGAGGAAAGCTATTTATTGGACGCGAAAAGGTTGATGGAAAAAATTATTGAAAGCTACTATGACCCATCCACAAATACATTTTTTTATACTGGAATCTCCCAAAATCAGCCGGTATTAAGAACTAAGGAAATGATGGATAATGTAATCCCTTCTTCTAATAGTGTTGCGTCTCAAATGTTATATCAACTTGGACATTATTTTGCAGACGATCGCTGGTTAGAAATGAGTTTGATGCTTTGTTTAATCGTACAAGATCCCGCCAAGAAGCATGCTCCATATTACAGCAATTGGGGTAATACCATATTATCACATACCCATGCTGGTATTGAAGTGGCCATTATTGGAGAACTAGAACCAAAAGATTTATTGAAATTTTACAAAATCCCCGGGTTAATTCTTATGAAAAAAAATACCGAAAACAGCAAAATTCCACTTTTACAAGACAAGCCGCATAACGGTGCTCTGGCAATCTATTTATGCCAAAACAAAACATGCGGATTGCCTATTAATTCGGTAGAAGAAGCACTCCAGAAAATTCGGGAATTACTGCCTATAAACACCGAAAATTAGCTTATCTTTGCACACTTTATGGAAGTAAAACATAAAAATTGGTTTGAGAGATGGTTTGATTCTCCGTATTATCATATTCTTTATAAGGATAGAGATGATCAGGAGGCAGAATATTTCTTGAATAATCTTTTTAAACACTTACATACCTCACCTGATGCAAAAATCTTAGATTTAGCTTGTGGCAGAGGTCGCCATTCAATTTACCTTAACAAATTAGGTTATGATGTAATAGGTTTGGATCTTTCACCCCAAAATATTGAATTTGCTCATAGGTTTGGAAATGACAGGCTTAGGTTTTTTGTACACGACATGCGAAAAGTTTTTAAAGTAAATGAATTTGATGTTGTATTAAATCTGTTCACCAGCTTTGGATATTTTGGCAACCCGGAGGAAGATGAGAAAGTCGTGCAAAGTGTTTACAATATGCTGAAACCTGATGGAGTTTTTGTGTTGGATTACTTGAATGTGAATAAATTGGATTTTCAAGACCTTACCTACGATAAGGAGGTTGAAGGCGTCCATTTTAGCATTCGCAAATATATTGTGAATGAAAAAATAGTAAAGGAGATCCATATTAAGGACGCTGATAGGGAATATCAGTTTAGCGAATATGTATCTGCCATTACCCCTGAAAGATTCTATGCCATGTTTAAAAATACCGGATTCAAATACATCCATGTATTTGGAAGTTACGAATTGGATGAATATACATTGGAAAGATGTCCACGATTTATAATCATCGGTAGAAAATGATTTTCGATATCACGGCCATTATTGTTACCATTCTCATTTCGGGAAGTTTAGTACTTTTTATTCCATTTAAAAAAAATGCCATTAAATTATTATTATCCTTTAGTGGAGCATTTTTATTGGGTGTAACGGTATTTAATATCCTTCCGGGAATTTATAAAGAAGGTGTAAATCTTATGTACGCCGGTGGGCTTATTTTATTGGGATTCCTTCTTCAAATAATTTTAGAAATATTTTCTCATGGTATTGAACATGGCCATGTGCATACCAGCCATCATCACTCTAAAAACTATATTTATTTGTTGTCCATTAGTTTATATATCCATTCTTTTTTAGAGGGTCTTCCCCTGGGTAGTCATAGCCATGAATCCGAAGATTTATTATGGGGTATCGTTATTCATAATGTACCCATTGCCTTTTCCTATGCCTTCCTTTTAAAAACCGAGAAGTTTAGCCATGGAAAGATTTTCCTGGCATTGCTCCTATTTGCCAGCATTACACCCATTGGTATGTTATTAGGAAATTATATCCAATACAATATGGCTTGGGAATCATTTAATAGCTATGCACTAGCAATGGCAACCGGTATTTTTGTACATATCTCCACAACCATCATTTTCGAATCCGGAGAGAACCATCGTTATAATATTAAGAAATTTGTGGCTATTTTACTGGGGTTCGCAGGATCTTATATCCCACATATTTTTCATTCACATTAATATCCCGAAGCGATTGCCCCGTGGATCACCTAAACAAGGTATTAGTATTAACAAAATATAAAATTTAGGTATAAAAAACCTTTTTAGGTCTTACCTATTTGCTATATGCTTCTCAGTTATTACTTTTAGTCTCTCAAAAAAAAAATATTAATCTTTAAAATAAATTTATATGGCATTAGTAGGTAAAAAAGCACCATCATTTAAGGCTTCAGCCGTAATCAATGGAGAAGAAATTGTAGAAGGTTTTTCATTAGATCAATACTTAGGAAAAAAATATGTGATTTTCTTTTTCTACCCAAAAGACTTCACCTTTGTATGTCCAACGGAATTATGGGCTTTTCAGGAAAAATTAATTGAATTTGAAAGTAGAAATGTAGCAGTGGTTGCTTGTTCTACAGATACTGAGCAATCTCATTGGGGTTGGTTAAACCTAGAGAAAAACAAAGGAGGTATTCAAGGAATTACCTATCCAATTGTTGCAGATACCAGCAAAACCATCAGCACTAACTTTGGTGTTTTAAATGGAGAATATGAATACAACGAAGATGGAACACTTGCTTCAACCTCAGAGATGATTGCATATCGTGGATTGTTTTTAATTGATAAAGCAGGTGTAGTTCACCATGAATTAATCAACAATTTACCTTTAGGAAGAAACGTTGAAGAAGCTTTACGTGTAGTTGATGCCTTACAATACTTTGAAGAAAAGGGAGAAGTATGCCCTGCTAACTGGAGTAAAGGCAAAGACGGGTTAAAAGATACCCATGCCGGAGTTGCTGATTATTTAGCAAAACACTAATATTTCTCATAAATGATTAAAACCACTCATTAAATAAATGAGTGGTTTTTTTGTTTTCATTAGGACTGGGATTTTATAAGGTATATTCTACAAACTTGTCTGAACTTCGTAAAATTTCTTTATCGAGCAATGGTAAAAATGTATCTAAGCTCATAGTATTCATTTGAATATCATTTATTTCCTTAAGATCCCATTGCCGCCCGTTCAGCATCTCTGGACTTACATAGGCCACCGTATTTTCATCGATTAATACCCATAAAAACATTTCACCATTATTTACCATGGGGAAATGTATAAAGTCCTCGGCTTTAAATACAGAATTTTTACCGGGTAGTGCAGCATAAACCATGGAGATATTGGTAATACGATCATTCATGAAATTCACTGCAATTGGCTCATAGGAGCGAATAGGAAAAGGTCTGTCACAATTCCATACCATGAGTTTATTAGCTAAGAACTTACGTTCTACTTTTTCGGCCATTTTCATTGTCTTTAGTTGTTTTACCAAAGCAGTGTCTTTATCAAAGTCAACCTTTTTCTTTCCCATCTTAAATTTTTTGATACTCAACCTTCCCAATCTGGATTTCTCGTAATTAGCATCATATGCATAATATTCATTTGCGAACCGTTTTTTGCCCTTAAGATTCTCCACGATTGGCTCTGCACCCAAAACGAGCGTATCTAAGTCATTGATAAATTTTAAATCAACCACACCCAACCTGCCAGGATATTGAATTTTCAAATCTTTCCATCCTGTGGGTAAACTAGTTTCCTTATTCATAACTCGATTTGCTAAATCATGTAACTCAGTGTAGGTATGATTCAAAACCTTATATTCATATTTGCCTAATACCTGCAAATCAGGAAACAACGATTCATCATATACCAATTTTACACTTGCCTGTCGATATATCATCTGTTCATTTTTATTTAATGCATCTTCATAGTCCGGATTAAAGCCAACCACATCTTTGATAGGAATATAGTAGGCCATTTTTTGAGTTACATATTGCGGAAGCGAATCATTGGATATCAACCGCCAATCATCATTATTAGTTTTATCAATTGCTGACACCGAATAAGAAAAATCATTATTAACGTAACTCCAAAATTGATCCTTATCATTAAATGCATAGAGATTATAATTCTGATCTTTGAATGGAGATACCATGGTGATTTCAAACTCGACATTCGGGGCTAGTTCTAGCTTCTTTCCATTCTGATACGCTTCTATTTGAAACATTCCTGCTGATTCCAAATACTCCTCTCCCTGCCAATGCATGGGTATTCCCGACATAAATATTTCAGAAGGTTTGATAAATTCACGATAATGAATCTCCACCTCACCTGTTGCTAAATCTCCCGATTCAGAAACAAATCCATTGGCAGGAATGATAATAGAGGTGCCGGTTCTATCATAAAGAAACGACATTTCATTATTAGCATTTGCAATAAATTTCTTGAATGAAACTTTGTATTGATCGCCTAATTTTGAAAATTCCAATGGGGACTTTTTTATCCCTACAGCTTTTATTTTAGATTTCTTTTTTGCGTTCCCAAAAATATTCTTGTTGGGTTTTGCCCTATTAAAATGATCCCTTTGTTTTAATGATCTCTTAGATAAAGATGATGAATTGAATAAGGTCTTGGCATTTGCATCTAATTCGGCTGAATTCCTTTGAACGGTAAAAGCTATTAAATGAATAGTAAGGTAAGTAATTACCATTAATGAGGTAGGTAGCAACAATTTTCTCATGACGCATAGAATTAAGAGTTAGTAAAATAAATTAATAACGAAAGGAAGTGGAATTCCCAGGGGAAGACTTTGGTTCTATGGGTGCAATAAGCAATTAGAAAGCTTTGGAGTTAAGCATAGAATATCTGTTAAGGGGTTAACTCTTAAAAAACGTAAACGATGCAATATATATTGCATCAACTAATTTTATTTTAATCCCAAAAATATTCTCTTTCGCCGAGTTTGGCTTTTTCATAATCCGGAGACCTAAGTAATGGCTCCAAATTGGGATGTTTACTCCTCTTCCAAAATTTATAGAAATAAGCCTCCCTTGTCATAGAGTCATAATGTATACTTGTATTTGTATACTGATTATGCTGGTGCCGATTAAGATAAATAGTTCCTAAAACAAGTACGGCCAACAGCATAAATAACCCATTCCTTTTCCAGGCCGTTTGAAAAAATGCTGCCATAGGTATAGCCAACCAACCATACCAATCAATTAGCGACCTCTGCCCGAAGCCTCCGCCATACCACCAACACCACCAAGAACAGGTAATATATAGAATCAATAAAATCGTGATTGGCAAAATCCATTTTAATTCGGGTAGCTTTTTAGGCGCAAAAAATAAGCCCATTAAACTTAAAACCATTACAGGAGTATATAACAACCAACCTTTCCGCCAACTGAATAAGCCTTCGAGAATCCGAGGGTGATTAAAAAAGAACTGCTCGCCAACATAAGAATAAAATAACCATTGCCCTGTATATATTTTCCAATAAAGAAACTGAGGAATACAAATCACAAATGCAGATAAAATTATGATGATTATATGCTTCCAATGTTTCAAAAGAAATCGAGCCCTTTGAACTATATCCGACAACTGAGTAATCCCCCATCCCATAAAAATTAATACAACTAATAAATTAACCGGACGAATGAGAAATATCCATCCAATTAATAAACCTATGACCATTGATCTTAGAAAAACGGGCCTTTTATTCCATTGAATAGTATTCCAAATAAAGATATTGATGATTGCAAAGCTATAAACATGAGACATCCCTGGATCAAAAACTATATAAGTGTATAAATTGGTAGCTAACATAATTGCCAGCATTACCAAGGATGTAACCCATTGATTAAACCAAGAAAGTAATATTTTTCTTAAATAGAATAAACCTAAAAAGGCATAAACCAATGCGGAAATTACCAATGCCCATTTATACGGTGCACTAAAACCAGAGGTATCTCCTTTCGCTATTTTTTGATAACTATGAACCGTTAAAAAAGCAGGAGCATAGGCCATGGCAACTCCCATAGATACTTTAAATACCTTTCTTCCATCCTGTAGTTTATTGTACCAGATTTTATTGGCAAGGAATTTCTGATCAGCACTATCAAACTGTAAGCTTAAATCGTTATAGATAATAGAACTTGGCAAATATCCATAATAATGAGCTACATCGTAATCAATTATTCGTTCGTTCCATCTTTTTGCTTTAATGACCCCTTGAACTAAAATAATGGCTATGAGACAAAATATGATCGCAGATAAATGCTTATTGATATGGCCAATAACCTTAGTTCTCATAATTTTGTAAAATTAGCCTAAATTCCAGAAAAATAATATGTCAGAGGGTGTGCAGTAAAGCCCATACTGAAGTAGTTTTTATTTCAAATTAGCCAAAAACATCCAAGCTACAGTTTCAATAACCACCAAACGATACCCTTAGCTGAGCACAACAAGGTAAATATTGGGATGAGTTGAGATACAATCCTACGCTCTAAGGCTTTATTTAATTGGACAAAGGCCATTTAACTTATCCACACCTTAAATCTTGCGTTATACCCTTAAATTCGCTACCTTTGCACTCAATTTCGAAGTAATACAACTATGTTATCAGTAACCAATTTATCCTTACAATTCGGCAAAAGAGTTTTATTTGACGAAGTAAATCTAAATTTCACTCCAGGCAATTGTTATGGAGTAATCGGCGCCAATGGTGCAGGAAAATCAACCTTCTTGAAAATTTTACAAGGAGAGATTGACCCTACGACAGGTAATGTGGGCATCTTACCTGGTGCCCGTATGGCGGTATTGAAACAAGATCACTTTGAATTTGATGAATGCACCGTATTAAATACTGTTTTAATGGGGCATCAAAAATTATGGGGCATCATGCAAGCAAAAGATGCCTTGTATGCTAAACCTGATTTTAGTGAGGAAGATGGTTTGGCTGCCGCAGAACTTGAAGCGGAGTTTGCAGAAATGGAAGGTTGGAATGCTGAATCTGATGCCGGTATTTTATTGAGTGGTTTAGGAATAAAAGAGGAGAGTCATTATAGACTCATGAATGAATTGAGTGGTAACGAAAAGGTAAGGGTTTTGTTAGCTCAAGCTTTATATGGTAATCCAGATATTCTTTTATTAGATGAGCCTACCAACGACTTGGACGTAAACACCGTAATGTGGTTGGAAGACTTTTTAATGAATTTCCCCAATACTGTAATTGTTGTAAGTCACGACCGACATTTCCTTGATACCGTTTGTACCAATATTGTGGATATTGATTTTAAGAAAATACAAATGTATACCGGTAACTATACCTTCTGGTATGAAAGTAGTCAGTTAGCCACCCGTCAGAAGTCTCAACAGAACAAAAAAGCTGAAGATAAAAAGAAAGAGTTGCAGGAATTCATTGCACGCTTTAGTGCCAATGCATCAAAAAGCAGACAGGCAACCAGCAGAAGAAAATTATTGGAGAAAATTAATATTGAAGATATTCAACCAAGTAGCAGAAAATATCCAGGAATTTTCTTCACCCAAGAACGTGAGGCAGGCGACCAAATATTACGTATTCAAGGCCTCAACCTAAATGGTTCTGACGGAGCACCTATTTTAAGAGATATTAATTTTACAGTACGAAAAGGAGATAAAATTGCTGTTATCAGTCGGGAAAGTATTGCTCCAACAATGTTATACAAAGTATTAATGGGAGAACAAAATGCAGATAGTGGAACTTTTGAATGGGGAATAACTATCACAAAAGCGTATCTGCCGAATGATAATAGTGCCTACTTCGACAAGGATTATAGTTTGATCGATTGGTTAAGACAATATAGTAAAGACAAAGACGAAACCTATATACGTGGCTTTTTAGGCAGAATGTTGTTTACAGGCGAAGAATCCCTAAAATCGGCTACCGTATTAAGTGGAGGTGAAAAGGTTAGATGTATGGTAAGCAGAATGATGCTTCAAAATGCCAACTTCCTGATTTTAGATGAGCCAACCAATCACCTTGATTTGGAAAGTATTACTGCATTCAACAATGGATTAAAGAATTTTGCAGGTACCGTTATGTTTACCACTCATGACCATGAATTTATAGAATCTACTGCCAATAGAATCATTGAACTAGGACCAAATGGAATAATTGATAAAGAAATGACTTATGATGAATACATTTTGGATGAAAGGGTAAAAGAACAACAATCCACCTTATACAATGGTGTTATTGCATAATTAAATTATACTATTAAATAAAAAGGCCAAAGAATATTCTTTGGCCTTTTTATTTTCTACAATTCGTTAAAACGAATAACCTAAGCCAACATTCCCTCCTACTCTGTATATATAATCATTGATTGGTGTATCCTTATTGGACCGCAGCATATTCATCCCAAACATAGCGTTCATATCAATAAAAACTCGTTTGGATAAGTTGAAGTTAAATCCAATTCCTACCATTCCTTCAATATTAAATACATTTCGATGATAATTTGGATTAAAATCTTCGGGGTCCATCTGATGAAAAGAGGAATTTATATTATTAACGGTATCATTTAACTCTGTAGCATATTCCCTAATTAATGCAATTTTGGGATTCACACCAATGAAGGTATACAATCTAAACTTCTCCTTTTGAACTAGGTTGAAGTAGAATTTGATAGGTATACCCAAATAATGATGAATAAATGAAGTTTTTACTGTGCCTGCTGATGTAAAGTTATTGATGGAATCGTAAGAATAAAAATTCTGAATTCCGCCATATTCGAAATATTGATACTCAATTGCGGCCGATATACTTAGCCATTTCGTTACATTTCTTGTATATTCTAAATTTCCACTCATTCCAAATCTCATATTTTCATAGTCTCTAAATCCAGGCAATAATCCGGTTGCAGAATCATCCACTAAAATTCTATATCCACCTGCAGGGGTAAAGTTTAATTTGAATGAGTTTTTTAAATCCTGAGCTTGAACCACATTAAGCGAGATAAAAAACA
>JBEIQI010000120.1:0-8861 GCA_040376605.1 Flavobacteriales bacterium
GATTTCTTAAATGCATGGACAAAGAAGGAGGTAAAAACACCTTCATTTAAAAAGATGATTGAACCGGCAAAAACCACCATTTATTTTGTAGATAAAAAGGATGCTGCTCAAAGTGAAATAAGGGTAGTTACTTCCGGACTTCCATTTGATGCTACTGGTCAGTTTTATAGAGCTCAATTAATGAACTATGCCTTAGGGGGAGCATTTAACTGTCGTTTAAATTTAAATTTAAGAGAGAGCAAAGGATATACTTATGGCGTAAGATCAGGATTTTCTGGATCATCTATTGTAGGAACCTATCGTGTATCTGGAGGATTTTTGGCTCATGCAACAGATAGTTGTGTAATGGAGATAATGAAAGAATTGGTGAACTATAAAAACAATGGAATCACTCCTCAGGAATTAATCTTTACGCAAAATTCCATCAGTCAAAATGATGCCTTGAAGTATGAAACTTTATTTCAAAAGGCAGGTTTCATGGGAACTATTATCGACTATGGGTTAAATAAGGACTTTGTGAAACAACAAAATGATATTTTAAAGGGTATTACTACTTTCGATATCAATCAGGTAGCTAAGTCTTTACTAAAAACAGATAATGCTTGTATTGTTGTGGTTGGTGATAAAGCCAAGGTTTTAGATAAACTTAAACTTCTCCCATATACGGTTGTAGAATTGGATACTCAGGGAAATCCAATAAAATAAATACTAAGGGGAAGCAATTGCTTCCCCTTAGTATTTTAAAGACCTTGTTAACCCATGAAAATTTCCCTATCTTGTATTTAATTCATCTAAGCCTGCATAATTTTTATAACCTGAATTGACGTTTATGAAAAATAAATTATTTCTAGCTATCCTTGGTTTTTTTCTAACGAGTTCATTCTATGCTCAAAGAATAGTTATTGGTTTGGATGCCAATCAGCAAATAGGAGGAGCAAAATTAATCCGCTATAAAGATCAAAATAATTTTCCGGCTCATATAGAATTCTCTAATGAGAAAATGGGACCAAGGGATCTAAACAGTTGGATGTTGGCTGCATTAAAGTTGCCTAAAGGTTATGGTTTTCAATTATTAAAGGAGGAAACTGATAACATTGGTTTTGTCCACCAGGATTATCAACAAATGTATCAAGGATTGAAAGTAGTAAATGGTATTTATAAAGCCCATTATAAGGATAATCAATTGAGATCCATGAATGGTGAAATTTACCCAGTTGGAGATCTTTCCACCACTCCAACTTTATTGTCAACTGAAGCGGTGCTTATCGCAAAAAATCATGTGAATGCCAAACGTTATAAATGGCAGGAAGGACAACATCATTCGCTGGATTATTATCCAACAGCCCAATTAATGGTATTGTTTCATCAGAAAAAAGCATTTTTGGTTTATCAGGTAGATATTTATTCTATTGAACCCTTGTCGAGAAAATATATTTATGTGGATGCTACAACAGGTGAAGTAATAACCGAAACGGAGCGAATACACCATGCAGATACTCCAGGTACTGCTAATACTGCCTACAGTGGAACCCGACCCATCATTATGGATTTTACCGGATCTAATTATAGATTATATGAACAGGGTAGGGGATTAGAAACAGTGAATTATTCCACTGGATTACCTTATACCAATGCCAGCACTTCATGGACATTAGTGGGTCTTGATCAATATGCACTAGATGCACATTGGGGAACAGAAGTTACCTACGATTATTATTTTAACACCTATGGAAGAAATGGTTTGGATGGTGCCGGTTATTTTTTAACCAGTTATGTAAACGAAGGACCGGGTTTTGGCAACGCATTTTGGGATGGATCAACCGTTCATTATGGTGACGGTGATGGATCAACTTTTACCACACCATTAACATCCTTGGGTATTGTTGCGCATGAAATGACACATGGGCTTACTCAATTTACAGCCGGCTTGGTATATGCCAATGAATCGGGTGCAATGAATGAGTCGTTCAGTGATATTTTTGGTTTAGCGGTTGATAAATACGCAAGAAATATCAATCTTAACTTAACATCCTCTTGGTTGGTGGGAGCCGAATGTACAAGTGGTAGTGGAATTAGAAATATGGCCAATCCCAATGCTTTTGGTAATGCAGATTGTTATGGTGGTGCTTTTTGGAATGCTGGAGATATTGTTCATTATGACAGTGGGGTTCAAAATTTTTGGTTTTACCTACTCACCATGGGCGGCACTGGGACAAATGATATTTTGGATGCATATAGTGTTGATAGCATTGGAGCAGTGGATGCAGGGGCCATTGCATACAGAAATTTGGTATATTATTTAACTCCTGGAAGTGATTTTGCGGATAGCAGATATTATTCATTGATTGCTGCACAAGATTTATTTGGTGCTTGTTCTCCTCAAGTTGCTGCTGTTGCGGATGCATGGCATGCGGTGGGTGTTGGAGCACCTTATCAAAATGTCACTATAGCCTCTTTTGATTATGGAAATCCTCTTGGATGTGATTTGCCCATTTTAGTAAATTTTACGGACTTAAGTTTTAATGCTGATTCTTATTTATGGGATTTTGGTGATGGAGATACAAGTACATTGCAAAATCCAAGTCATCAATATTTAGCTGCAGGTACTTATAATGTGCAGCTAATTTCCACAGGATGCGGAGTAAATGTAGCAGATACATTTGTTACCTCAGTTGTTATTACAACTACTGGTTCTATCCTCAATGTTGATCCGGCCCAAAATTTGGATATTAGTTGTTGCACAGGAACCTTATTCGATTCGGGTGGTAATTCAGGAGACTATACGGATGGAGAAATGAGTTACGCTACTATTAATGTTCCTGCAGGAAGTGTTGTTGTAATGGATTTCATTAGTTTCGATATTGAATTTAGTTATGACTATGTAACCATTTATGATGGTCCCAATGCTTCCTATCCGTCCTTAGGATCTTTTACTGGTAACACCCTTCCCAATGCGGGTAACCCGATTTCATCAACAGGAAACCAAGTGTATTTTGAATTTACTTCGGATGGTTCTGTTATCGGTCCAGGGTTCCAAATGGATTGGACCTGTGATTTAGTGGCATCGCCTGTAGCGTCTTTCGAATCTAATTCCACCACAATTTGTATTGGAACATCTATTGAATACTATAACACATCCAACTTTGAATCATCATTGTTATGGAATTTCCAAGGAGGTTCTCCTAACAGCAGTACCCTTGATACGGTTTCTATTTTATACAATACAGCTGGGACTTATACAACTACCTTAACTGCTACAAATATCAACGGAACGAATTCATCTACCAGCACTATCAACGTAGTAGCCTTGCCGGTTCCATCCATGACTATAGTTGGAAATGTTGTTTCAGTTTCTCCTGCATTTGCCTCTTATCAGTGGTATTTTAATGGATCACCAATTGGTGGGGCCAATGCACAGAGTTATAATTTTACCTTAAATGGAAATTATTATTGTGAAGTAACCAATACGGATAATTGTATGGGAACTTCTGCTATGGTATCTACCAGCGTTGGTATCCAGGATCAAATGAATGAGGTGATCGTGCTTTATCCTAACCCTGTTAGTGATATGCTATATATTAATAATCCTATGTTTATGAATGGAATATCTTCCATAGAATTAATGAATATGATAGGGGAGGCCATCTTTGTAGTCAACCCTCATAGTGCATTATATTCTATTGATTTATCAAATGTTTCAGCAGGAAGTTATATGGTAAGAATTCGTCAAAACGAATCTTCAATAACTAAAAAGATTGTTGTAGTTAAGTAATCGAATGAATCTTAAAAAGGAGAATTAAAAGAACTCGCTTTGGTTTCGACATTCTTTACAATGGTTCCTTTTTCTATATCAAAAACTAAATCAACACGAACATGTTTCGTAAAATCCATTTCTACTAAATAGATACAATCTATACTGTATTCATTAGCAATGGTATGCTCTTCCCAAACACCTTCAAATTCCGATTCAATAACTGCTCTTATTTTATGATTGCCGGATGGGATTTCAATGGTAACAGCGTTAGCGTCTGACTCAACTTTGGCAAGTGACACTCCTTTAACTACATCATCCACATAAACTTTTAGGCGGGTATTGATATCCTTTCCTTCACCTTCATGAATAAATTGATATTTAAAAGTAATGGTAATTTGCTTTGCATTATTTACGGCTGCCTTCAATAATCCACTGCAGGAAAGGACCATGAAAAAAACGGCTATTTTTTTAATATTCATATTTATTTCTTCTTTTTTACTTTAACTCCATTAAACTTTCCATTAACGATGGCACCTAAATCAATATCAAAATCAATTTTATAGATGGTATTCTTTTTTGAAAAATTAGCAATCGTTTCGTATACACAATCAATACTGTAGGTATTTGCAATTATATGCTCCTCCCAAACACCTTCGTATTCAGTTTCAACCACTGCCCTTACATTGTGAGAACCTGATTCAACTTGAACCGAATAAGTATTCGGGACACTTTCTTTATGAGCATTGGATGTTCCAGCTAAATTGCCGTCTATATATATTTTAAGTCTCGAGTTATGGTCATAACCAGCAACAATGTTGCTAAATTTATAATTGAAAGTGATTTGAACTGTTTTGGCCATCACGTTGGTAATGGTTAAACTTCCTAGAATGAGCAGTGCTAAAACAAGATTTTTAGTTTTCATTTGATTTTAAATTAAGGGGTTATTGGATATTGATATCAAAGTTAACGAATGTTGTTCAATTTTTTTGGCAGCTCAACGTTGGGGAGCATGATATTACATATTAATAGGTATTATTTAGTCAGCTTTTATAAATTGAATGATCTTTTGATATGCATCATTTTGAGCTGTCACCAAGTCATCATTCAACACAATCTGATCAAAGTCATTGTGGAATTGCATTTCTTTGTGTGCTTTTGCTATCCGCATGGTAACTGCTTCTTCTGTTTCAGTTCCTCTTTTTCGAAGTCTTTCTTCAAGGACCTCAATTGACGGAGGCATGATAAAAATAGAAAGTGCTTTTTTGCCAAAATATTTTTTCAGGTTAATGCCACCATTCACATCTACATCAAACAATACAATGTTTCCTTTGGCCCAAATCCTATCCACTTCGGCTTTTAACGTACCGTAGAAATTATCTTTATACACTTCCTCCCATTCAACAAATTCATTATTCTCAATTCGCTTTTTAAATTCTTCAACTGACATGAAATAATAATCGAATCCATTTTTTTCGTGAGCCCTTGGAGGCCTTGTTGCGGCTGAGACAGAGAATTCACTGCGTTCAATTTTTTCCAGAATAAATCGGGTAATGGTTGTTTTACCTGCTCCGCTTGGGGCTGAGAATATGATTACCTTTTCGAACTCCATTTTCGACTATAGAACATTCAATACTTGTTCTTTAATTTTTTCTAATTCATCTTTCATTAAAACTACCAACTTTTGAATTTCGCTATCATTTGCCTTGCTCCCCAGGGTGTTAATTTCTCGTCCCATTTCCTGGCCAATGAAGTTCAATTTTCGTCCATTAAATCCTTCACCATTCATGGTTTCAATAAAATAGTCGAGGTGACTTTTTAAACGAATTTTTTCTTCCGTAATATCCAGCTTTTCTAAATAAAAAATGATTTCCTGCTCATATCTATCTTTATCTATTTTTCCGTCCTTTATAGAATCTTCCAGGTTTTTTTGAAGCCTTTCTCTTAATCGAGTTACCCTGGCACCTTCAAAAGGGGTCACACTCGCCATCAATTCCTCAATTCGCTTAATGTGCTCAACTAATGCCATTTGAAGTTGTTCTCCTTCTGATCTTCTAAACTTCATACATTGCTCAAGGGCCTCTATAGCTACTTCCTCGATACCTGCCAATTCTTTATCTGTTAGTTCACCATCCGCTGGTTTTATCACATCCTGCATTCTAAAAATAATTTGCATCCAATCGGTATCCGTTTTTAAATCGGCACCAATTTTCGTAAGCTGATTATAATAGGATTTTACCAGATTTGCATCAATTTTCACATTGCTACTTTCTCCTAAGTCCTCCTGATTTAACCAGAAGTCAATTTTACCTCGATCAAGTCGATTGCTAATTAAATTGCGAAAGTCATTTTCCTTTTCTCTATACATCCCGGGAATTTTTAAATTGACATCTAAGCCTTTGCTATTTAAAGTTCTTACTTCAATAGTTAATTTTTTACCTCCAACTTCCTTGCTACACTTACCGTAGCCAGTCATGCTATAAATCATTCGAGTCTTTTATTAAGTTTTACTTATCCCCAGTTCTTTTCCAATTTTAGTAAAGGCTGCAATCGCTTTATCTAAATGTTCTTTTTCATGTCCTGCAGAAATTTGCACCCTAATTCTGGCTTGCCCTTTGGCAACCACTGGATAGAAAAATCCTATTACATAAATTCCTTCACCTAATAATTTCTGAGCAAAATCTTGGGCCAGTTTAGCATCATAAAGCATAATAGGAATAATGGCAGACTCTCCGTCCTTATAATCTAAACCAGATTTTTTAATGCCTTCTTTGAAGTATTGAATGTTCCACTCTAACTTGTCTCGCAGTGTGGTTGTTTCGCTCAACATATCAAATACTGCAATGGATGCACCAACAATGGATGGGGCTAATGAATTAGAAAATAAATAAGGTCTGCTTCTTTGACGAAGCATTTCAATAATTTCTTTTTTCCCTGTAGTAAAGCCTCCCATTGCGCCACCCAACGCTTTACCTAATGTACCCGTAATAATATCAACTCGGTTCATTACATTTTTTAACTCTACTGTACCCCTACCTGTTTTCCCTATAAAACCAGTGGCATGACTTTCATCTACCATTACTAAGGCATTATATTTATCAGCGAGGTCACAAATTTTATCGAGTGGTGCAACGTATCCATCCATCGAAAACACTCCGTCGGTAACAATAATTTTAAATCGGTGTTTGGAAGCTTGTTTTAATTGTTCTTCCAAATCAGCCATATCCGAATTTTTATAGCGGTATCTGGCAGATTTACATAAACGTACTCCATCAATAATAGAAGCATGATTCAACTCATCCGAAATAATGGCATCTTCCTCACCAAACAGTGGTTCAAAAACTCCACCATTGGCATCAAAACAAGCCGCATATAAAATAGTATCTTCTTGACCTAAAAACTTCGCAATTTTCTGCTCCAATTCTTTATGAATATCCTGAGTCCCGCAAATAAAACGAACCGAACTCATTCCATACCCGTGTTGATCTAAGGTTTTATGAGCAGCCTCTTTCACAGTTGGATGACTAGAGAGTCCTAAATAATTATTAGCACAAAAGTTCAACACTTTTTCTCCCGTGATAAGAGTTATTTCAGCCCCTTGTTCACTAATAATAATTCTTTCTTTTTTAAAAAGACCTGCTTCCTCAATAGCCTTTAACTCAGTTTGCAAATGTTCTTGTAATTTACCGTACATATTTTGTGTAAATAGTTAAAGAACAAAGATAACATTAAAACACATTTAACCTTAGGCTCTTAACTTATAAGAATCCCCTGAGAATCCCCATTGTAAGACTTTATTTTGCCTCTATAAAAGAATTAATAAATATGCTATGCCTTTTTGGCGCGATTTTAAGCATTCATGATTAACCGCTCCAACAAAAAAAGCCTCGGAAATTAAACCGAAGCTTTTATTAGGTTGGTTATGAAAGGTTTGTTAGTGTTGAGTTATTTGTTTTATAAACTTCCTATACCAACGATCTTTGGTGTTTTTATGCTCGAATGATTTTGCGGAACAAGAACAGAAATAGGAGCCGGCATCCCTGGTTGTCCATCTGCTTTCCCAATCCAAATTTTATAAACTCTACCCATAATGGCTGATTCTCCGAAACCTTGAGCAGAAGCCGTTGGGTTGCTGTTAACCCTGGTAATTACAATAGGATAGGCATACAATTTAATTCCTGTATAATCTTTTTTCAGACTAAATTCTTTAATGGTACTTCGTAAGCTAATGCTCATAGCGCTTTCATTTACCAATCCCCCTCCGGCAATTTTAGTAAAGTTAATTGCCATTTCATCAAGCGATGCAGAATTCCGAAGCATGTCAACATATTCTACTAAAACTGATTTTACATCTGAGGGCAGTTCGTTAATAGGAATGTCTTAGGTAGTGCCTTGTGCTGCCATAAATTGTGAGCTAAAAATGAGTGAAAAACAAATAATGATTCTTTTCATGATTATCTATTAATGGTTAATTAGTACTCAATTTTAACGAGTATCTAAACAGTTAGATTTGTATTTATGATGAATAGCGGTTTTTCTTGAGGGAATGAGGGGTAGGCATGAGTGTACTTAATAACTTCAATTATTCAAGTCTCCAATCAGATGAGATTTTTTGTGAAAGGTGTACTTCTGTAATAAGCAACAATAATAAAGATGAAGAAGGAATCATTTAATAATGGCAGAATACCAATGGCCCTAAAAAGGAAAAAACATGAAGCCGGTGGAGGCCGGCTAACATGTTTTTCTAGAACCCAAGTTTATGAAAAGGAAGGAACGATTGTACAAATATACTATCTTAAACGGGCTAGGATATTAAATGTTGCAGGCTATAAGTTAAAATTTTACTAAAGAATTAATAGGCCCTTTCGTTGTTACCTTCCATGTAGTTGATAAACGCTTTGTTAACGACTTTGTTCCCTCCAGGTGTTGGATAATTCCCTGTAAAATACCAGTCACCTGTATGGTCGGGGCATGCTTTATGCAAATTCTCAACGGATTGGTAGATAATTTTGGTTTCAGCCTGAATACTTGATGGTCGAAGTAATTCTGTGATTTTATTGGAAATCTCCTCATCGGTAAACGGTTCATAAATTCGTTTCACCAAATTCAC
>JBEIQI010000069.1:0-12848 GCA_040376605.1 Flavobacteriales bacterium
ATTAGAATCACGGAACCTCGATTTTGAAAATGTATTTATACTCAATGCCAACGAGGGAATACTTCCGCCAGCAATTGCCAGTGGCTCATTTATTCCTTATCACCTAAGATATGGATTTGGGCTACCTACCTACAACAACAATGATAGCATGTTTGCTTATTATATTTATCGGTTGTTACATCAATCAAAAAATGTGTATTTCTTGTACAATAATGTAGCCGATGAACATACTAAGGCGGAAGTATCGAGATATATTGTTCAACTCAAATTAGAGTCGGGACTTAGCTATAGAGAGTATCAGCAAAAAATAGAATTTATTACGCCAAAAATACTTCCGATAGCTATCGACAAAACTAAAAATGTACAAGAACATCTTTCAACCTATTATACCGAAGCTGATACCAATTATTTAACGCCTTCGGCATTAAATGTATACTTAGATTGTTCGTTAAAATTCTATTTTAAATACATAGCCAATATAAAGGAACTCGACAATGTATCGGATGAGATAGACCCGGCCACTTTCGGTAATTTATTGCACAACACCATGCAAAATATCTATGTATTGTTTGCCGAAACTAGGCAGAAAAGCGACAACAAAGGTATTGTGATGATAGAAAAAGCAGATATCCCTGTTCTATTTTCGATGGTAGATGAGGCCATTAAACAAGCCATGATGAAGGAATTCTCCAATCCTAAAAAGCCTCGTCAGGTGGAGTTGGTAGGAGATTATTATATTATTTATCATATACTGCAACAATATGCTCAAAACATATTGCGCATGGATGAGCAAACCGTTCCAAAACAAATTCCTGTACTCGAAGAAAAATATACTTTTAAGTATACCTATAAAAATACCATTCGTATAGGCGGAAGAATTGACCGGATAGATGCTTATGGAGATGTGATAAAGGTATTGGATTATAAAACGGGAAAGGTAGATAAGAAGAATGAATTTAGTTCGGTGAGTGAATTATTCGATCGAAACAACAAGAAAAGGAAGGAATATATTTTTCAAATATTTTTGTATACCTATTTGCTCTCTCAAAACGACTACGCAGGCAAAACCGTTGTTCCACAACTATTGTTTATTCGCGAAAGTTATCAAAAAGATTTCGAGGCTTTGGTGCAGCATAAAAGCCAGAGCGGTGTCAATAAAGTACAGTCTATCGATCATTTTGCTGAAGAGTTCAAACAGGAACTTAATGCATTGTTAGAGGAGTTTTTCGATCCATCTGTTCCATACTTGCAAACAGAGAATCAGGATAAATGTCAATATTGCCCGTATGTGGATATATGCAATAGAAGGCAGTAAATCTTACTTCGTATTAAAAAAATTCATGGTCCTCTCTAGTCCAATATGCCCAAAACTTAAAACAGCCTCGGCAGATTTTTTAATGGTTGCTTTCAACAATTCCTGTTCTTCTGCAGCCCATTTCCCCAATACATAATCTACTTGTTGGCCTTTACCAAAATCGTTGCCTACTCCAAAACGAAGCCTTATATAGTCGGACGTGCCTAGCACCTCCATAATATTTTTTAAACCATTGTGGCCTCCATCACTGCCCTTTGCTCTTATCCTGATCTTACCTAACGGTAAAGCAATATCATCGGTAATGATAAACACATTTTTAAGCTCAACCTTTTCTTTTTGCATCCAATAATTTACCGCTTTACCACTTAAGTTCATATATGTGGAAGGTTTTACCAATACAAACTGTTTGCCTTTATTTTTAATGGTACACACATCGGCTAAACGATCGGTTACAAAAACTCCGGCATTGTTTTCGGCCAGATGGTCCAAAACATCAAAACCAATATTATGTCGGGTATTTTTATACTCAGCACCAATATTACCTAAACCAACGATCAGGAATTTCATGATGTAAAAATAATATTTAATAGCTAATACCGGTGCTTCGTTTTACCCCGGCTTAGTAGCAGTAACCCTGTAAAAGTTTTGCTTGGTATGCGTACCCTTTACTCAGCAAAGCTTACAGGGTTATACTGCTACTTGCACCGGGGGTACCACTTCGCCCCGGGCTAATCACAAAACCTTGCTTTAGTTAATATAAAATAAAACTGTTCTCAACTTTGAACGAATTATTGCTATACTTTTATACAGTTAAAACAATCTTATGAAAAAAACACTCTGGGTCATTGCTGTATTGTTCATGACCCTTCAAATTCAAGCACAAGTGGAAGAAACCGCATATGCTAATTTTTACCAAGACTCTACCTATTATATCATTGCAGACAAGGCCAACATCCGGTCCAAGGCCGATACTTCTGCAAAAGTTATGGGCCAGTTATCCATCGGTGAAAAGATAAAGATAGTAGAGGTTACCAACCAAACCTATACTAAAAATGGATATACCACTAATTGGTACAAGGTGCAGTATACAGATAAAGAAACGAAGGCCGAGGGTTATATTTGGGGAGGACTCATCGCATCTAAAACCGTAAAAAGTACCACTGACAAAGACCTTTATTTTATGTATGCAGTAAACAAAGTGATCAAACTAGAATATTACGACGAAGTATATATACAAGTAAGAGTTTGTAAGAACCATGTTCAATTGGCCAAATTAGATATGAAGGCGGTTGGTAGCATAAGAACCTACAATACAGCCGAAAGCATGGGTGCAAAAGGCGTAAACGGCGTAAAGGATATTTTTAAAATTAATTTTAGCGATGGATATTGTGCAGGAGCATTTGGTGATGCTTATTTCTTTTGGGATGGTAAAGATTTGTTCCATGTAAAAACTTTAGATGAAGGTTTTGATGCACCTTATTCTGCTACCAATGTATTTATCTTTCCAACAGATGAAAAAGGTAAAAAAGGATATATCATCAATAAAAGTGAAAGTGGATTTTATGGCGATGATGATAAATTCCATTTAGAAGACTGGGAAAGGATCATGTATAAATGGGACGGTTCAAAACTTGTAGCTGTAAAGACCGAAAAGAAGAAATAATTTATCCTTCGCAAAAGCCGCCCAAATATCCCTTAAAATGCTAAATTTGTTGCACAGGCATAAAATGCTTGTTCAATAAAATGTCTGAAGAAAAAAAATTATTCCTGATAGATGGATTTGCGATGATCTATCGTGCCTATTTTGCCTTTATAAAAAATCCACGTATCAATTCGAGAGGATTAAATACATCGGCTATGTTTGGTTTTACCAATCTTTTAAATGATGTATTAAAAAAACATAAGCCTACACATTTAGCGGTAGTGTTTGACCCCTTAGAAGGGGATGAAGAAGTGGAAGACAGAAATACTCTTTACGAAGATTACAAAGCACATAGAGAGCCTATGCCTGAGGATCTCCAAAAATCTCTTCCCTATATCGAAAAATTAGTAGCCGCGTATAATATTCCATTGTTGGTAATGAATGGCTATGAGGCAGATGACCTAGTAGGAACTCTGGTAAAAAAAGCAGAGCAAAAAGGGTTTAAATGTTATATGATGACCCATGATAAAGATTATGGCCAACTGGTAAGTGATAATATTTTTTGGTATCGTCCCGGGAGTTATGGTAACCCCGATGAAGTATTAGGGGTTGCGGAAGTGTGTAAAAAATTCGATGTAGAAACTCCCGAACAAGTAATTGATTTGTTAGGTTTAATGGGAGATAGTGCCGATAATATTCCGGGCATCAAAGGAGTAGGTGAAAAAACAGCACAAAAATTCATCAAGGAATACGGATCGGTAGAAGGTTTGTTGGCCAATACTGATAAGCTTAAAGGCAAGATGAAAGAAAAGGTGGAAGAAGGGGCCGAAATGGCTCGTCTATCAAGGATATTAGCCACTATTATTACCGATGTTCCCATTGAGTTTGATGAAGAACAATTAAGGGTAAAGGAATGGAACAAACCTGCATTAAAAGAACTTTTTGCCGAATTAGAATTTCGAACCTTAAGTGAAAGATTGTTAGGAGAAAGTTTGAGTCAGGTACAAGTAGTTAGCAAATCGGTAGGTGGGCAAGGCGACTTGTTTGCAACGGATGAAGAAAATGCAGCAACTGTTCTTACTAAAACCTCCACTCAACCAAAAGAAACAGTTGTACGTGAAGAAAAAGAAGATAGCCAGTTTGTTGACTTGAAAAAGTTAGCCGATGTTCCGCATCAATATTTTACGGTAACCGAACCTGTTTGGAGAAAAGAATTATTGGCCGAATTGTTACAACAAACGGAAGTGTCGGTAGATACCGAAACTACGGGGCTTGACCCATTGGTAGCAGAGATTGTTGGTTTATCTTTTTGCTTTAAAAAGAACCAGGCATTTTATATTCCTATGCCAGTAGAGTTCGAAAAATGTGTAGAGATCCTGGCAGAATTTAAACCTATTTTCGAAAGTGAGACCATCACCAAAATAGGGCAGAACATTAAATACGATATGCAGATTCTAAAAAATTATGGCTGCGAAATAAAAGGTCCTATTTACGATACCATGCTGGCACATTATGTTTTTCAGCCTGAGCAACGGCATGGAATGGATTATTTAAGTCAAACCTTTTTGCACTACACCCCTATACCTACAGAAGAAATTATAGGTCCTAAAGGCAAAAAGCAAAAAAGCATGCGGGATATTGAGATTGAAAAAGTGTCTGAATATTGCAATGAAGATACCGATGTTACCTATCAGTTAAAACAGGTATTTGTGCCACAAGTAAAAAATGTACAAACCGATCAGGTATTAGAAAAAATAGAACTTCCACTGGTGCCTGTATTATGCAATATGGAAAGAGCCGGCATACGCATTAATGAAGAGTTCTTAGCCAACTATTCGGCTCAATTAAAGATAGAGGCAGATAAGCATGAGCAAGCTGTATACGAGCAGGCAGGTGAACAATTTAATTTAGCATCTCCCAAACAATTAGGCGATGTACTTTTTGAAAAATTAAAGCTGACCATCCCGGGGAAGAAAAAAATAAAAACGACCAAAACAGGTCAATACGCAACCGGAGAAGAAGTATTGGTTCTATTAGCAGAAGAACACCAGATCGTTAGAGATATATTAGAATTTAGAGAACTTACCAAACTCCGGTCTACCTATGTAGATGCTTTACCCGAGTTGGTGAACAAAAAAACAGGAAGAGTACATACTACTTTTCAGCAAGCTATTGCAGTTACAGGTCGTTTAAGTTCTCAATATCCCAATTTGCAAAACATTCCTGTAAGAACAGAAAGGGGAAAAGAAATAAGAAAAGCATTTATTGCTCGTGATAGCGACCATGTATTACTTTCGGCCGATTACTCCCAAATAGAATTGAGAGTGATAGCCGCACTAAGTGGTGATGTAAATATGTGTGATGCTTTTGTTAGGGGAATTAACATTCATACAGCTACAGCTGCCAAAGTTTTTGGTGTAAACGAAACAGAAGTAACCAAAGAAATGAGGTACAAAGCAAAGAGTGTAAACTTTGGCATCATATACGGACAAGGACAAAGAGGTTTGGCAGATAATTTGAAGATCTCTTCCGAGGAAGCCGGCATAATTTTAAATAGCTATAAAGAACAGTATAAATCAATTGATGAATTTAAAGAATCACAAATAGAATTTGCCCGTGAAAATGGTTATGTACAAACTTTGTTGGGACGTAAAAGATGGCTTGCCGACATTAACGAACAAAATGGAGCCGTAAGAAGTTTTGCGGAAAGAAATGCCGTAAACATGCCAATTCAGGGATCTGCTGCAGATATGATAAAACTCGCCATGATAAAAATTGATGCTGCTATTAAAAAAGCCGGATTAAAATCAAAGATGGTATTACAGGTGCATGATGAACTGGTATTTGATGCATTAAGAAGCGAGGTAGAACTCTTAAAACCAATTATTCTGGAAAACATGCAGAATGCCATGCCTTTACCAAATGGTGTTCCGGTTATTGCAGAAGTTGGAATGGGTGATAATTGGTTGGAAGCACATTAAGGGATTTGCGATTTAAGATTGTGGATTTTAGATTAATAAACATGAAGAACTTTCTCATTATATTCTTTCTCTTTGGATGTTCTATTTTGAAGGCACAATCCAACGATTCTATAAAAGCAGACATCATACAATATCATCAAACACTCAATAGTGAATATGGAGACCCCTCTACATCACCTCTGGATTCAGCCGATCTGGTAAAATTTTCGTCGCTCAATTTTTATTCCCCTGATTTAAAATACAGGGTAATGGCAACCTTCACAAAAGTAAAGAAGCTGAAAAAATTTAAAATGAAAACAAGTACCGATAGAAAACCGGAATATGCAAAATATGGAGAAGTCCATTTTAAAATTGATGGAGTAAGTTATAAATTGAATGTATATCAGAATATTGAATTTTCGAAAAAAGCAGGATTTGAAAAATATTTATTTCTACCATTTACCGATCTCACTAATGGAGATTCCACCTATGGCGGAGGAAGGTATATTGACCTGGAAATTCCTGAAGAAAAGACCATTGTGATAGATTTCAACAAGGCCTACAATCCCTATTGCGCCTATGCCCATAGATATTCATGCCCTATTCCTCCAGCGGAGAATTTTTTGAATGTGAAGATCGAGGCGGGAGTGAAAGATGGGTTGATATATAAATAATTTTTGCTTCGAATTATCAGATCACGACCTTCGCCGGGATGACGTTTTGAGAATTTCAGTACTTCGTCCAGGCTGAGCTTGGACGAAGTGCTGAAATAAAATTAAGCCAGTTTCCCATCTCCAGATGGGATCCCAAGCAACGAAGCAACAATTACATTCTCGACAATTCCTCTTTCAGCTTTTTGGTTAACCCTGACACTACCAGGTCATAAGAATGACTGACTAACTCTTTTACGAATTTATCTTTTAACCCTCCTGAATAAGAGACTGTATTCCAATGTAATTTGCTCATATGATATCCTGGGAAAATATCATCACTAAACTCCTCACGAAGTTCAATGGCATATTCGGGATTACATTTTAAATTAACGGTATGTGCATCGTTATCCAGACCTACCAATGCGAACATTTTACCCATTACTTTAAATACCAGGGTTGTCTCATCGAAAGGAAATTCTTCCGTTACCCCTTTTTTTTCGATACAATATGCTCTCAATTCTTCAATATTCATTTATCCACTTTTTGGATTGGATAAATTACCGGCTTAGAAGGTGATGCATCATTCTCAAAGGAAGCAATTTGTAGATTAAGGAAATAATAGCCATCCTTCGCCTCATCCGGAACATAAATCATTTCCGTAATGGTGGCGTTTGTTCTCGTCTTATGTGGGTATTGCCAAAAAGAGTGATGGGCTTCTAATTTTCCTTCATCATTTTCCCTATCCACCGAAGGAAGATCAATGAGTAAATGCCGAATTCCTGCTTTTACTAACTGTTCGGTTACTGAATAGTGAATATATGGGGGATTGGTATTACTATAGTTCTTAAGAAGTTTGTCTTCGCCATTGGGTAAAGTCCTAATAATAAGCGCCTTAACCATAGATAGCTCATGAAGCCAGGGTTGTATTTGATTCATTAGGATAACTTTATCACCATTCTCCATTTCTTGTGGTTTTATGGTTACCAAAAGGGCACAATAAAATGGATCATTATGACATTGGTTAATGGTGTAGGGTTCGCTAGAAATATGCCCAACACATTCGGTATGCGTACCGTGTCCATGAGGATTAAAATAAATATCCCTAAAATTAACCGATCCGCCCTTATTTACATCTCCAATAAAGCCTTCAGCCTCCACAGGGATCATTTTTACAGGCCCACAGTACCAAGCCGTGGGATTTTGGTCACCATTTTTTAAAGGAATTGAAAGGTCGATAGGGTTCGACAAATCAACGCTATATTCCTGACTATCAATTACTAAAGTAAATTCCATGATTCAGCCCTCTAAATTTTCAATAAAAGTATTAATTCGGGAGGATTAAAAATGCAACCCAGGCCAAGTATTTTGCATCTTCCTAGTTAAAGATGGATAAAAGATTAACTTTGTTCATTGGAGTTCTTGCCCTATTCGCCTGTAAAACAAGCAATAACTGTTTAGGAACCCCCAAACCGGAAACAATATGTCCGGCTAACTACGACCCAGTTTGTGGTTGTGATGGGAAAACTTATTCGAATGCTTGTGCTGCGGGAGCTGCAGGGGTGAAGAAGTGGGTGAAGGGAGCATGTAATTAACCAAAACAGTGTTTGGAGAATATTGAAGAAATAATCAAAGGTTGTGTTGATGGTAAAAGATTAGCGCAGAACGAACTTTACAAAAAGTTCGCACCTAAGATGTATGCGGTATGTGTTCGATATTCTAAAGATGCTACTGAGGCGGAGGATGTATTACAAGATGGGTTTGTAAAGGTTTTTCAAAATATCCAGAATTTTAAGAGTGAAGGTTCTTTTGAAGGTTGGGTAAGAAAGATAATGGTGAATACGGCCTTGGAAAAATTTAGGAAGAAAAACCATTTATATCCAGTAGGAGAAATATTTGAGGTGGCTAAAGACTTACAACATGAGGATGTGGAACATAATATTCATGCTGAGGAGTTGATGAAAGTGATCAATAAACTATCTCCCGGATATAGAATGGTATTTAACCTTTATGCCATAGAAGGGTATTCGCATAAAGAAATTGGTGACCAGTTGGGAATTAGTGAGGGCACATCAAAATCGCAGTTAGCTAGAGCTAGGGCGGTATTGCAGGATGAGGTGGAGAAATTATATGGTATAACACAAAAAAAAAACGTAGTTTAAACGATACGGATGGACAATAATTTAAATAATATAGACGAAATCTTTGCGAAGTCCCTTGGGGACCATAGCATGGATCCGCCTGCCTATGTCTGGGACAAGATAAAGGGGCAGTTGGATGCAACGTCTGGGGAGCATATCGACCAAATGTTCAATAAGACATTGGTGGAGCATAGCATTGTTCCACCTGCTTATGTTTGGGACAATATTAAAACGAAATTAGATGCTGAATCAGGAAAACGTCGTATCCGAATCGCTTGGATACTTGGTGCTGCCTCAGCGGTTATCTTCTCCTTTGTTGGTGGTTATTTTATAGCCAACTCTGGTACAGGATCTGAAAATGAGCCTACTAGCGAAAAAATATCTAATACCCATAATGCACATATAGATATTAATCACCTTTGGGATCTTCGTCCGGTATCTACTTATGGAGAAACCAACTCAGGAGGTCAGACCTTCACAACCACCACAAATTCTGATTATAATGGAAATGATGGAGGTGGTAATGATAGTCCGGTTATTTTTGACAATAGAGTTGCTCCTAATAGCGCAACCGGAGAGCATGATCCAATAGTTCCATCTAAAAACCAGGAAAGTGGTGGGGAGGATAATGGAAAAAAGACTAATGCAGTTACATCTGATGTAAATGGTCCGGTAGAAAACCAAATAGGAACCAATGGTTCCACCATTGTAGCTGCAGTTGATAACAATCCTATTGTTATCGTAAATTCTACTCAAAATGAAACAAGTACAAATAATAACAATAACATCGAAGAAAGCAGAATAGAAAAGGTAAATCCAAGTTATGAAACTCAAATTAATAAATTTGGGGATACCGTTTTGGTTAAGGTTGAAACACCTACCACTTTTACTATTCTTCCTTATTTTGAACCAACTTATGTTTGGAGAAATAGCTCCATGTTAAATACCAATGGGATTCAAAATGCTTTCGACACATTGAATGGAAACAGTCGCTTTTCCGAAAGAGTTAATTTTGCCTATTCTGCAGGATTGTTAGTAGGCTATAGCTTTACTCCAAAGCTTACTGTATTTATTGGAGCATCCTACCATAGTTTTAGCAATACAACCAGTCGTAAAGACATTCATACCAGAGCATTCGATCAAATCGCTCCGGGAGATACATCAACACATATCTTAACCTCTGCTGGTGAATTAGATGGTGTAAATGTTGTTCCAACATCTACAGGTAGTCCAGAAGATCCAACCTATATGTTGCAAGATAATATGATAGGAAAGGTTAACAGCATAACACAAACCTTTAGTTATGTTGAAGTGCCGGTAATGGTAAGATATAAAATAGGTGGCCCTAAGTTTGGATTGATTTTAACCGGTGGAATTAGCACAGGTTTTATCGTACAAAATGATGTTACCCTAGAAGGTGCTAATGAAACCAGAACTTTCGGACAAACCAGCCAAATTAGAAACTTTAATATGAATGCCAATTTTGGTGTAGGTATTGAAGCTAGAATTTTACCTTTTATGTATTTAAATATTGAACCTACCATCAAATATAGCTTCCTGAACTGGAGCATGGACAGTAGGTTTCAAATGAATCCAATATCTTTAGGACTTCGTACAGGACTTGCTTTCAAGTTCTAATAAAATATCCAACTCCAAATAAAAGCGCTTATGTACTAATACATAAGCGCTTTTTAATTAAGTCAAATAGGATACATCCATTACGTGTTTTTTTGTCCAAATGGCAAAAGATCTCTAAAAATGAACCTCTTGTCGAGCACAAATTGCTTGTAAGTGGATATTTGCGCCAAAGACGCTTCCATCTACTGTACTCATATCATCGTTGAATTAAATACCCATTATAAAAAAATACTCTTAATTTTGTGGTCTAATTATTTCTATGCAACTAGTAAAGCCCATTACGGATCCTACATACCAAGAACGAGAATATAGTTCGCTTGATAAATTTTTCATTAAGCTAATCCACGATAAAAAGGACCTTCCCTTCGTTTACCTGACTATAAAAATCAGCGTATTAATGATTCCGGTAGGTTTGTTATTATACATGCCTTTTGTGCCAACTTGGCTATGGTGGGTTCTTTCAGTTTTCTATTTTTACCTCAATACCTTTGTTTTTAAAGGGCCCTTTGGTCTGATGCTTCATTGCACCTCTCACCGAACATTTTTCAAAAAAAAATATAGTTTTCTCAACCACTATTTACCCTGGGTGGTAGGTCCATTTTTTGGCCAAACTCCACAAACCTATTATAGCCATCATATATGGATGCATCATCCCGAGAATAACTTAATGGCTGACGAAAGTACCACCATGAAGTATCGTAGAGATAAATTTCCCGAATTCATGAAATATTTCTCCGACTTTCTATTTGTTGGCATGTTTAGGTTGGTGGGCTATTTTAATAAAAAACATAGGGCGGATCTTGTGACCAAATGCTTAACCGGAGAGTTTTTATATTTAGCTCTTTGTGTTGGATTGAGCTTTGTAAATTTCCCAGCCACCTTTATGGTATTTATTTTATCCTTCTTGGTATCAAGATTTGTGATGATGTTAGGTAATTGGACGCAACATGCTTTTGTAGATGAGCATGATCCGGGAAATGCATATAAAAATTCAGTTACCTGTATCAATGTAAAATACAATCATAAATGTTGGAACGATGGGTATCACATTTCTCATCATATTCGCCCGGGAATGCATTGGACACAACATCCAGTATTTTTTCAAGAACATATCGATGAGTTTGCCAAAAACAAGGCAATTATTTTTCAAGGAATTGGATTCTTAGAAATTTTCTGGTTTTTAATGTGGGGGAAATACGACAAGTTAGCTCAATATGCAGTTAATATTAACGGAACTACCTTTGCCTCCGATGAGGAATTTATAGCTCTCATTAAGGAGAGAACTCATTGGAAACTTAAGAAGGGATCAGATACCGCCATCCATTACGCCTATTAGGCAAATAGGCAAATCAACGACCATAAAAATACCATGTCGACATAACGATGGTATTTTTCTCCTTTTTGTAAATATTTCGTTGCAATAAATGGAATCACCATATAAATGGCCATGATTACAAAAATGATCCTTACAATTAGATCTGTGGTATAAAGTTGAGAATAAATAATTCCAACTATTAAATAAGCTGAATAAATACCATAGTTAATCCATTGAATGTGACGAATTGAAATCCATTGATTTAAGGAAGTTTGACCTTCCTTCCGGTCAATTTCTAGTTCAAACTGGGCAATAACCAATAAATTCCAAAATGCCATTAGAACAATGAATAGCGCGATAAGTACAGTTTGCAAATCAACCTTCTCCTTGATGCTTAGTGGAATAACCATAATACCAAGTGCATACCCAATTGAAATAAGAATTTCCTTGAGGTAGAATCTTTGTTTGTTTTCCTGGAAAAGCCAATTTGCTAACATATATACGCATGTAACACCAAATGCAGGTAGAGTATATAATAACATTACCATGTTAAAATTAAATGCGAACAGAACGAAGCTTACAAATATGTTAACTCCCATAACCCAGCGATAAAGTGGTGCATTTTTTTTAAAATACTTGCGCCTTTCACTTATGGCTTCATGCTTCTTTGCATCATAGAGATGATCAAGGAGATAAATAGTCCAAACTACCGAAAATATCAAGTAATAATAAACCGGCGGAGAAGACTGATTCAACAAATAATTGACCCACATCGACATTCCTGCAGCCCCCATAGCTACATCCAAATTGAGAATATTAATAATGCGGTATTGTCTTAAAACCTTATTCATTCAACACAAAAATAAAAAAAGGCATATCGACCATACAGTCAATATGCCTTTTTAAAATTAGGTGCTTATTATTGAAGCACAATCTTGTGGTCAGTGGTCCATTTATCAGCAGACAACCTAAGGGTATAAATATCTCTTGCAAAACCTGTAAGGTCAACTTCAATGCTCATACCATTATATAATTCTCCCACAGATATTGATTTTACCACCTTACCTAAGGCATCAAAAACCTCTAAGGTTGCATTATCTGCGTTAAAGGCAGAAATATAGTTGATGGTTAATTTTCCAAACGTAGGGTTCGGGAAAATACGTAAGGCATTTTCTAATGGGTTTAAA
>JBEIQI010000078.1:0-11530 GCA_040376605.1 Flavobacteriales bacterium
CAATGGTACTCATAAATATGAACCGCAGTCAGATGAAAATGGTGAATTCTTTATTCAAATAGATACCAATTCAACTTATCAACTTCAGGCTAAAAAGGATAAGTTTTTTAAAGGTTATGCAAGTGCTTCAACTGTTGGCATGAATAAGTTATCTGATACTGTTGAAGTGGATATTTTACTTGATCCCATTATTCTTAATCTAGCCATTAGATTAGATAATATATACTATGATTATAATAAATGGGCAATTCGTCCGGATGCTGCAATTGAACTGGATAAACTGGTTAAGCTTATGATCGAGAATCCAGAGATTAATATTGAACTTAGTTCACATACAGATGCTCGTGGGAAGGACAAATACAATATGGATCTATCTCAAAAGAGGGCGCAATCTGCGGTTGATTATATAATTAGTAAAGGGATTAGTGCAAGTCGCATATACGCTAAGGGATATGGCGAATCAGTGATTCTCAATCGCTGCAAAAATAACGTTACATGCGATGATGACGAACATCAACTTAATCGACGAACAGAATTTAAGGTTGTTAAAATTGATTAATCCCAATCCAATAAAATAGTCACGAATTATTATTTGTTGGCTTTAAACAGAATATTTTAGGATTGTATAGATTTTAATGGAGTATGCCGTTAATTGGCATACTAATCCTGCAATACCTTTAGTCTTGCATCTAAAGGATTAGAATGAGAAATAATATCCGTTACAAAATCATAGGTTGAAAATGTTTGATCGAAAATATTATTAAGTCTTTCCTGTAAAATACCTAATGGAAATATAGTTGAATGAAGATTTCTAATGATGTTTAATTGTACGTCACTTTTATTTTTCAATGCTTTATTCATTTTAGATGAGATTTTTTCTAACTCATTTAAAGACTTTTTATTAGCCGCATTTACCATTTCACCCATAGATGGATCTATCTTATTAACTTGCTCAAGCAATTGGTTATATTGTTGGTTTAAAACCTTCTGCATCGGATTTAGATCCATATCACTTTTAAAATGATCTTTGATATATTGATTAATTAGATCATCCAGTTTCCCAAAAAAGTCCTCTAATTTCAGACCTAACTCCTTGGCTTTCCTTATTTTTTTTTCTGGGATTATTAAAAAACAATCTCGTAATATCAGGGCTGGATAAAAAGTGTTATGTGCATCAAAGTTCGATTTATATTGCAACCAATAAGCGATTTCTGCTGGTCCTCCAATATAAGCAATATTAGGTAAGGTAAACTCCTGATACATAGGTCTTGTAACCACATTTGGGCTAAAGAATTGTGGATTTAAATGGAGCTCTTGTTCGAGTTCTGCTTTGGTCCATTTTATGGAATGGTCGGCTAATGCATAGCCATTATCAAATTCTATAATTCTTTCTCTTAGGTTATTTCCTGTATAGAAAAAATTAATTTCTCTGGCAAATACCTGCGGTTTGTAATGATTATCTTCTAAATATTGATTGGTTGATTCAATATTTTTTATGGAAGACTTTTCGAATATTTCCTTGGATATAAATGGTATAAATTCTCGTTTTAAATCTGCTGAATCTTGGTTAAATATAACAACGCCATAATCTCCAAAGATTTTATTTACAATGGTTCTATGGGCTTCAGCCAGGTCTTTTGATTTTGTATACGCCTCCAACATGGTTCGAAATACCAAATCATTTTTATATTGGTCCTCAAATTTTAATTGAATTTCATCAATAAATGATCCCATATTATTTAATGACATTTTGCCAACCGGACCGAATTTATCTAAGGCAACTTTCCATTCTAATTTTTCCCCTTTTAAAAAGAAATGATTGATTTCTGCAAAATCGTGATCTTCGGAATTCATCCAATAGATTGGGATAAAATTATTTCCGGGGATTTCTTCATTTAATTGATTTGTTAAGGAGATAATTGAAGCAATTTTATAAATAAAATAAAGAGGTCCGGTAAAAAGATTTAACTGATGCCCTGTAGTAACAGTAAATGTATTTTCTTGAAGAAGGAGATCTAAATTCGTTTTTAATCGATCCGATATTGTATTTCCGTTATATTGATTATATAAGACTTCACAAAGCAATTTCCTATTTACAGGATATTTAACACGTTCACTTGCTGCCAATTTAAGGCCATCTAAATTGGGCGAAAACTTATATAAAATTTTGAGTTCTGGTTTGGATTGAAGATAATCCTGAGTGAGTTTTCCACCAATTCCGGCAGTATTTAGCTGAATATGTTGTATTAACTCCACAATTATACGATTACATTTCCGACCAAGTCGAATTCTTCGGCTGATTCTATTTGAACATTCGCAAAATCACCAAGTCTTACAAAATTATTCTTGGTATCTACCATCACTTCATTATCTACTTCTGGAGAATCAAATTCAGTGCGACCAATAAAAAATCCATTTTCGGTTTTATCAAATAAAACCTTAAAGGTTTTTCCAATCTTTTGTTGATTCAATTCATAGGATATTCCTTGTTGAATTTCCATTAAATCTGAAGCTCTTTCTTGCTTTAATTCCATTGGAACGTTGTCATTTAATTTAAAAGCAGTTGTATTTTCTTCATGTGAATAAGTGAAAACACCTAGCCTGTCAAATTGAATGTCCTTAATAAATTGTTTCATTTGTTCATGGTCTTCCGTGGTTTCTCCAGGATAACCTGTAATTAGGGTGGTGCGTATAGCAATGCCGGGAACTTGAGATCTGAAAGTTTTTAATAATTCATAAGTTTTCTCTCGGGTAGTTCCCCGTTTCATCGATTTTAACAAAGGATCACTGATATGTTGTAAGGGAATATCGATATACTTGCATACTTTAGGATTATTTGCAATAACTTCCAATACATCTTCAGGAAATCCATTGGGGAAGGCATAATGTAATCGGAGCCATTCAATACCATCAACCTTACTTAATTCGGTCATTAATTCGGCAAGTTTTCTATCCTTATAAATATCCAATCCATAATAGGTAGAATCCTGAGCGATCAACAATAATTCTTTGGTACCCTGTTTCGCTAAACTTTCGGCATTTTTTACTAATTGTTCGATAGGGGTTGAAATATGTTTTCCTCTCATTAATGGAATTGCACAAAAGGAACAAGGTCGATCGCAGCCTTCTGAAATTTTGAAATATGCAAAATGAGCAGGAGTGGTCAACAATCTTTCTCCAATTAACTCATGTTTATAATCAGCTTTTAAAGTTTTTAATAATCTAGGTAAATCTCTTGTTCCAAAATATGCGTCAACATCTGGAATTTCTTTTTCAAGATCTGGTTTATAACGTTCACTCAAGCATCCGGTAACATATACCTTATCTACTAATCCTTGTTGCTTGGCATCCACATATTGTAAAATGGTATCAATACTTTCCTGTTTGGCATTCTCAATGAATCCGCAAGTATTAATTACAACAATATTAAAATCTTCTTGATTGGATTCGTGAACTGCTTCTAAATTATTTGCTTTAAGCTGGCCCAGAAGTACCTCTGAATCATAGATGTTTTTGGAGCAACCAAGGGTTACAACATTTATCTTATTTTTTTTTAGTGTCCTTGTTTTCAAACTTAATTTATTACGAGAATAGTGAATCAACAAACTCTTTTTTATCGAATACTTGCAGATCTTCCATTTTTTCTCCGACACCTATATATTTAACAGGGATTTTAAATTGATCAGATATGCCGATTACAACACCACCTTTTGCGGTGCCATCTAATTTGGTAATTGCCAATGCGGTAACATCTGTTGCTGCAGTAAATTGTTTGGCTTGCTCAAATGCATTTTGACCGGTTGAGCCATCAAGAACTAGCAATACTTCGTGAGGCGCATCAGGGATTACCTTCTTCATCACATTGCGTATTTTTGTTAGCTCATTCATTAAATTTATTTTATTATGAAGTCTGCCAGCGGTATCTATAATTACAACATCGGCGCCTTTGGCAATTGCGGAGTTTAGCGTATCAAAGGCTACAGATCCCGGATCGGCATTCATTCCTTTTTCTACAATTTCAACACCAACCCTTTGGCTCCAGATAACTAGCTGTTCAACTGCTGCGGCTCTAAAAGTATCTGCCGCCCCGAGAACTACCTTTTTCCCTGCCTTTTTAAATTGGTGAGAAAGTTTACCAATGGTGGTTGTTTTTCCAACTCCATTAACCCCAACAACCATAATTACATAAGGTTTTTTATCAGAAGGTAAATCGTAATTTGTATATCCATCATCTACTTTGTTTTCGGAAAGTAGTGCGGCGATTTCATTTTTTAATAAAGTATTGAGTTCCTCTGTATTTACATATTTTTCAGATGATGCTCTTTTTTCTATTCTTTCAATGATCTTTATGGTAGTGGCAACTCCAACATCTGAACTTATTAAAACATTTTCAAGTTCATCTAAAACATCTTCATCAACTTTTGATTTACCAACAACGGCTCTTTTTAACTTACCAAACAGGCTCTCTTTGGTCTTAGAAAGTCCTTCATCCAGCGCTTGTTTTTTTTCTTTATTAAATAAACCGAATAGTGCCATACTACTTTATTAAAAAGCAAAAGAGCTTCCCCAATAGAAGAAGCTCTCAAAAATACTTTATTTACAGGAATTACTTACTAGCAAAGAAATCTTTTACAAGATCTTTGTGAATGATTTCTTCCTTAAACTGATAAGCTCCTGATTTTGGAGATTTTACCATCTTAATCACTTTGGTAAAGTCTTTACCTTGTCCTGATTGTAACGATGCAACGGTTTTCTTTGCCATGGTCTATATTATTTAATTTCTTTGTGAACAGTCATTTTCTTTAAAATACGATTGAATTTCTTCAACTCGATTCTTTCAGTTGTATTCTTTTTATTTTTGGTAGTAATATACCTTGATGTACCAGGCATTCCACTGGTTTTATGCTCAGTGCATTCTAAAATTACCTGTACTCTGTTACCTTTCTTAGCCATTGTAAAATTCTTTAAAATTTTAGGACTGCAAATGTATGGATTTTAACCCTAAACTGCAAAATTTACTGTAAAATGATTTTTTTAGCCTTATTTACATTACCATATGACCATCTGATCATATATACGCCCTTAGGCATATCGCCTACTTGAACGATTGCAGAGGTTTCCTCGCCGGTTAATGTTAAATGAATGGTTTTTACAATCTGACCACTCAAATTCAGCATTTCTATGTCCATTTGACCAGTTGAACCGCCGGTTACCATTAATTTAAGGTATTGCTCCGCTACAGATTGCATAATCTGCAATGTAACAGATTTATTGTTTTCAATACCTACTGTATTAACCGTGATGGTTCCTTTCATTTGGTGCATTTGCACATGTGGAACGCATACAAAGTAGTATACACCTGCACTGGTAGGAATGACCATTCCTCCTCCATAAGGGGTTTCAAATCCACCTGGTAAAGCGGTAGTATCATTGGCTGCATAGGTAGTCTGTGAAACTTCTCTAGCATTATGGGATAAAGTAGTTGCAAATAAAACAGTATCTCCAAGGCTAATGGTTACATTGGCAGGAGTATAGTTATTTCCAGAATTGCTAATAATCACCTGATTTGCAAAAGCATGTAAGGTGAAGGCAATTGAAATAATGGTTAGTAGTTGTTTTTTCATAGTCCTCATTAATATAGTTACAAATATAATGTAATTATAAAAGTATTGCAAATATGATACCATTCGCGGTTACCGGGTATAAAACTAGGATAGATACTTAAACAAAAAAGCCCGAACGAAAGGGTCCGGGCGTATTCATTTCTTCTTAAATATTATTGTATGGTCGGAATCATTCCCCTTACACCCATATCAATGACGGTATCTCCATCTAATGGCTCATACAGGTTATTTCCACCTGATTCGATCCATTCAAAACTATTATTAATAGATAAAGAAACTTCAATCACTATATCTTGGGTTTCGTTACCAGTAATAATCAATGGTGTGTTAAATGCAGCGGTTACTACGCATGAACCTGATGGAATAGGGGAGGTTGCAAATAATGGATTAGGAACGGTGGTAGCTCCCGGTGGTGCTTGTCCGGTAACAGTATAAGGCCCAACAAATGGGATCGTTGTTTCAAAACCCCAATATCCCTGTAATTTATCATCGTTTACAACTACCGGTTGTGTATTAATGTTATAAGTGGTGATATAGGTATTAAACCCAATGAATGATGCGATGGTTCCTACACCATCATATACCGTTGGGGTATTTATTCTATAATTAATATCATAATTCTGGTAGGCTAAAGAAACCCTTAACCATTCATAGGTACCTGGATTAATATCTTTAAGATTCATGCTGAAGAAAGACACTCCTTCATCCACCTTAACTCCTTGGTTAAAATCAATCGCATCTGCTCCCCCAGCCATGGTTTGTGGTGCATGGTAAAGAATTTCACCTGTTCCAAGCGCTGTTAAGGCATTCGGGGCCAACTCTACATAATGAGCACTCATCAAATTAAATCGTGGATGCTGAGCCCTATGATTTGCTGGCATAACCACCGGATTCCCTAAATTATCCAAACGAACTTGGGTGCTATCAAATTTAAATTTAAAAACCAATTGAGGATTTACCGGGGTGTTGGTTTCATCACATGAAGTAAGCATTAAGGTTAACCCTGCAAGTACGGAGAACAATTTAATAAATTTCATAAATATGGATTATATATACAAAACTAAAAAATTTAGGTGAATATTGTATTTGTCTTCAGATAGAAATAAAAAAGCCCCTCTAGCCGCAGTTAGAGGGGCTTGTAATAAAAAGCTACTAATTAGTGATTGATCAAAATTTTAAATGATTGACTAGCACCAGCTTGTGTGGTTACATTAATCACATATTGACCATTACTTACACCTTCAATATTAATTGGTAAAGAACCAGAAGTGGTAACGGTACGAACTTCGGTTTTAATTAATTTCCCTTGCATATCCATAATGGTGATGGTTAAATCTCCAGTGATGTTCTCCATTGGGATATTCACCAAGTTAGTTGCAGGATTTGGGTAAGCTGGTTTACCATTATTAATGGTTGTAACCTCTTCATCACCCAAAGTTAATTTATCAAACATTTTAACTCCTAAAGATGGCACTACATCTGTACCAAAACCCTTCCAGTACCAAGTGCCATTATCATTAATAGGAGAAACTGGTTGAAGGTAGGTATTGATATGCTCATCATAATCGATGGCTGTTCCGAATCCGATAAAAATGTTAGGGTTTGCAGCGAATGCCTTGATACAGAATAAATATCTTTGGTTGTCAACTAATATTAGTGGAGCAGAGAATGGTGCCCATACTACTTCATTTTGTTGATTAGATGGATAAGTATATCCACCATAAATAACAGCATTTAAATTATCCAAGGTTACAGTTCCTGTTACATCTGTGAAAACATCGTTCCACTCATAAACGGTTGCTTCTAAGTATGCACCCGTTAATGAATCAGTGGCTGGAGTAGTTGCTGAGAAATATATTCCAGTAGCTGCTAAACGGCTCGCTACAGAATCTCTATAACTTAAACAAACTTCAAAGTCATTGGTACTTCCTCCTGGACGATAAGATGCATTGGTTATTGGACGAAGGGTAACTGTATCTATTTGAGCATATGCAAACATTGCATCACTTATAGTGAAATCAGATCTTCTTGAATCATCTGCTGGAAAATCATCTATGGAATCAGATAGAATGGTGTATTTAAATTTGTATAAACCTGTATTGTAAGTGGCTTGATTGAAGTTTGGTAATTGAACCCACATACTGTCGCCTGAAGCTAAACTGGCAGCACTAGAGGTTTGAGAATAAACCGAACCTCCACCATAAGTGATATCAGCTTTTAAACGAACACCTGTTTGATCGTTTTGTCCAAAATTAAAAATCCAAGCACCAGCTGCAACAGTAAATTCAGCTGCAATTTCATTGGTTTTACTTGGATTAGAACTTGCAGGTGCATTGATATAATCTTTTGGCCACATACCAAGGTCATTTTCATAAAATCCGAATTTAGAACCAAAGAAGGCGGTTACATTGCCAGCATCAATTTGTGCCTTTAAGGCAGCGCCATCTGCGGCAGTAATCATGGCAACCGGAATAGTTACATTTACACCTTGAGCACCTGCTCCCATATCAATCGGAGATCCTGGTACATTATTAATGACAACTACTCCGATAGCACCTGCAGTTTGAGCCCGCAAGGCTTTAACTCCAAATTCGCAAGTCCCGCGATACAATACCGCAATTTTACCGGCAATTTGAGATCCATTGATAACGGCACCACAACAAAGAGAGTCGCCAGCTGAAGCATCATAAGCAAAAGCCAAGGTATCCAAAATGGCATTAGCTGGTATATTCATGTCTGGAGTTCCCCATCCACCTGCAGGATCGGCCCAGGTCATTTCTTTATTTCCAACTAACGGAGCAGGAGTTTCAACATAAAAAATTACTTGAGCATTTATTTGCGAAACAAAGCCCAGCGTTAATAAAAGGTATAGCGCTTTTCTCATACTTCAGTTTTTTGATTTTTTTATTGGTATTTAAATATTTTTAAAGTTACAATATTAATAATTAATATTCAAATTAACATAAATATAATATTGTAAAATATTCATATTCTGTTAAATCAAATTTCTGCAACTCTTATTTATTATAACAAATGATTGATTAAAAGGTTTTTTGGGATAGGAGATAACTAATCAAATGTTTAGATTTGACCACATTAAAAATTAATAGATAGGTATGAAAAACATAATACTAATTAGCTTAGGATTGATAACAAGCATAACCTGGGCTCAAAATTCTGTTCCAGTTGGGCAGTCTTCAAATGCATATAGTGCTTTAAGAACATCTCAAAATCAAGTATTAGTTGATCCTGTATTGAATACGGTAGGTTTTATATATCGTCAAAATATTGCTTTATATGGTGGTGGAACTACTAATAATGGAAAGTTAAGATATTCTGTTTCAACTGATGGTGGACTTGTTTGGAATACAGAGTTGGGTGAGTTAAATACTACTTACTCCAGGCCGGCAAGGTATCCTCAATCTTTCCTTTATAATCCAACAGGGAATACCAATCCTACATCATCTTATATTATTTGGGGAGGAGCAACTATTCCATCCAATTTTGATGGTCATGTGAATGGCACCTGTCAATTAAGTACAACTAATCCGGTTACAACCACCGAAAATTATCAATTTCAAAGTTCTTCTTCATTAATTCCGGGTGGACTTTGTCAGAGTACCCCAGGTGTTTTTTGGATGGTGGATAATTATACATTAAATGATACCACTATTTTTGATTCATTAAATGTGTATAAAGGTATTTTTAATGCAGGCAATGTGGCTTGGGTAAAACATGTTACGCTTTCTGCTCCTCATAGTTTAACCTATGATGGGCGTCCACATTATTCAGCCCCCAACATGGCTTTCTCTAATGATGGTCAGGTAGGGTATATTGTATTTTTAGGGGATATTAATTCCGCAGATACTACCTATAATCCAATTATTTATAAATCTACAGATGCTGGAACTACCTGGAGTCTCCCTACCGAATTAATTGTAGATAATATTCCAAGTGTTGCAGACAGTATCAAACAATATCTTTTTGATACCGGAACTGCCATCGAATCAGCTACAGAAGTGGCCACCGCATTTGAATGTGATATTACTGTTGATGCCAATGGTAATCCGCATATTTTCACTACAATTTGTGCTGTGGAGAGGACCGATACTTTTGGGGTAGTTACAGGAGCTAAAAGTTATTCTGTTTGGTCTGGTTATCCTAAAAATGCTGTTGATATTTATTCTACAGATGGAGGAAGTACCTGGACTAGTTTATATGTTTCTCAAATTAATACATTTCGCACAACTGTGCCTGTAAGCTCTGGGACGTTGGCAGTAGATAATTATAGTCAGATTTCACGAACAGCTGATGGAACAAAGATTTTTTATTCATGGTCTGATACCGATACATTGATTCACCAAGCCGCAGCTAGCAATGAGGCTCCTAACACCTTTATTGCCGGTTTTGATATTTCTACTGGTAAAAGAACATGTTGGAAACAAATAAGTGGTGTTAGCAATGAGGATTTTGTTGTTACCCCAACCATGGGACCTTATGTATTGGAAGGCTTAAATGGTGGACCTGAATATACTTTACCTATTGTTACCCAAGAATTGCCTACACTGGATGGTTTGGCAGCAGTCAATTATTATTATGTAGGAAGAGGTGCCAAGTTTTGTGATGAGGATTTCCAAGATCCAGCGGCTGTTGATTTATCTTGGAATCAGCTGCCATTACCAGCATGTTATCAATATGTTTCATGTTTTTCTGCTGGATTTGATGATGAAGCGGCTCTTCAGTTTAGTATTTATCCAAATCCCACTTCCGATTTGTTAAATATTCAAATTCAAGACATTAAAAACATCAACACTATATCGGTAATTAATGGAATAGGTCAAATAGTGAAAACTATCAACCCAGGAGAATTAATAGGTGGAAGTACATACACCATTGATGCAACTGGATTGCCATCTGGAATCTATACAATTCAATTGAGCACTAAGACAAAATCCTACTCAAAAAAGTTTACCGTAATTAAGTAACCTTTAATTATTTAGTGTAAGGACCATCGTTAGATGGCCCTTTTTTTTATAAATTTTTTGTAATTCTCATTTCTGTTAATAACTTTGTAATTCAAAGTGCTTTTTTATGACTGACGAACTACAACAAATCAAAGATATTAAATCCATGATGGAAAAGTCCAGCCGCTTCATTAGTCTGAGCGGATGGAGTGGAGTTGCTGCCGGGACGGTAGCACTGATAGGTGCCGCAATGGCGTATCCCTATGTAGATATGTCATCCCAAGAAACACTCAGGGGTATTTACCGTAGGCAGGGCTTCGATGCCCTCACGGATTATTTATTTCATCCTTTATCATATATCGCCATAGGTACTTTTTTAGTGGCCATGATAAGTGCATTTATTTTTACCTATATAAAATCTCAGAAGCAGAAGATAAATATATGGGGTAAAATGTCTCGAAAGGTGGCCTTTCATTTTTTGGTACCCTTTGTTTCAGGAACCTTATTTATTGTTTATCTAATTGTTCAAAATGATTTTATTTATATAGCACCGTTAAGCTTAATTATTTATGGAATATCTTTATTTAGTGTTTATAAATTTACGATACACGAAACGTTATATTTAGCTTTAACTATTATAGCCTTGGGTTTAATTAATTTACTTTTTTCGGGATACAGTTTTATTTTTTGGACTTCAGGTTTTGGCGTTTCTCATATTGTATACGGTGTCTATATGTGGTATAAATACGATAGAACAGTAAGCTAATTTTTTATGTCAAATTTTATAGATCAATTAAATAAAGTCTTTGATAGCCGGGTTCGCTTGGGTATCATGAGTGCTTTAATGGTAAATGATCATGTTAGTTTTAATCAACTCAAGGAACTTACCAGTGTTACTGATGGGAACCTGGCATCGCATTTAAAAGGATTGGAAGAAAATGG
>JBEIQI010000195.1:0-6113 GCA_040376605.1 Flavobacteriales bacterium
GCAAATGCCCTTTTTAAAGCATTTTGAATCACTGATTTTGAATAATCATCATTTGATTTTTTTGCAGCAGTATTAAATCCTACTCCTCCTCCAAAATCTTTCAATTCGCGACTTCCAATGTTAGAAGTCATGATAATGATGGTATTTTTAAAATCAATTTTTCTACCCAAGCTATCAGTTAACATACCGTCATCCAATGTTTGCAACAAAAGGTTAAATACATCCGGATGTGCTTTTTCAATCTCATCTAATAAAACAACGCTATATGGTTTACGTCGAACTTTTTCAGTTAATTGACCACCTTCTTCGTATCCAACATATCCGGGAGGCGCTCCAATTAAGCGGCTCACAGCAAATTTCTCCATGTATTCACTCATGTCGATACGAATCAATGCATCTTCACTTTCGAACATGGTTTTTGCCAATATTTTAGCAAGTTGTGTTTTTCCCACCCCGGTAGGACCTAAGAATATAAAAGTTCCTATCGGTTTATTAGGATCTTTTAATCCAGCCCGGTTCCGCTGTATAGCCTTCACCACTTTTTTTACGGCTTCGTCCTGACCGATTACTTTACCTTTAATAAGGTCACCCAGTTTGCTTAGCTTATTTACTTCACTTTGAGAAACTTTTTGAACAGGTATTCCCGTCATCATCGAAACCACCTCAGCTACATTTTCTTCATTAACCGTTTCGCGATTATTACGGCTTTGCTCTTCCCATTCCTCTTTTACCTTTTCGAGCTTTGTATAAAGTTGATGCTCTTTATCGCGAAGACGAGCTGCTTCTTCATATTTCTGACCCCTAACTGCACCTGTTTTTTCAACCTTTACCTCTTCAATTTCCTTTTCAATATTTTCGATTTCTTTCGGAACCTTAATATTGGTGATATGCACACGTGCCCCAGCTTCGTCTAAAGCATCAATGGCTTTATCCGGAAGAAAACGATCGGTAACATAACGACTCGTAAGGGTTACACAAGCCTTTAAAGCCTCATCAGTATAAATTACATTATGATGATCCTGGTATTTTTCTTTGATATTGTTTAAGATTTGTAACGTCTCATCTTCAGTGGTTGGTTCAACCATTACCTTTTGGAAACGACGATCCAAGGCTCCATCTTTTTCGATGTATTGACGATATTCATCTAAGGTAGTAGCTCCGATACATTGAATTTCACCACGAGCTAAGGCTGGTTTAAACATATTGGATGCATCTAAAGAGCCAGAAGCTCCTCCTGCACCAATAATGGTATGAATCTCATCAATAAAAAGGATTACATCCGGTGACTTTTCCAACTCATTCATCAAAGCCTTCATCCGTTCTTCAAACTGACCACGGTATTTGGTTCCTGCAACTAAGGATGCCAAATCAAGGGAAACAATTCTTTTTCCAAACAATACACGTGATACCTTTTTTTGTGCAATTCGCAGAGCTAAACCTTCAGCAATGGCAGATTTACCAACACCAGGCTCACCAATTAATATAGGATTATTCTTTTTACGACGACTCAAAATTTGACTCACCCTTTCAATTTCCTTGTCACGACCAATAATTGGATCTAATTTACCTTCCTCTGCCATTTTGGAAAGATCCCTTCCAAAATTATCAAGAACAGGTGTTTTAGATTTACTATCGCCTTGTTTTTTTCCTTGGCTAAAGCCCATATTGCCTTCTTCGGCATCGTCTTCATTTGGATTGTTTCCTCCAGGGAACTCATTTTTTGGTCCTTCGCCCATCATATAGCTTATTTCGTCTTTAACTATGTTATAATCTACTTTATATCGTTTTAAAATTCGGGTGACCACACTTTCTTCATCCTTTAAGATGGCCAGAAGCAAATGTTCTGTACCAATAATGGAACTATTAAAGAGCTTTGCTTCTAAATAAGTAACTTTTAAAGCCTTTTCGGCTTGTTTCACAATTGGAATATTGGCCATATTCACATTGTTTTTCGAATGAGGTCGAATGGTTGCCTCTAATTCTTTGCGTAAATCACTCACATCAACCCCTAAAGTATTGAGTATTTTTATACCAACGCCTTCACCATCACGAATCATTCCCAATATTAAATGTTCGGTTCCTATATAATCGTGTCCCAGCCGTATAGCCTCTTCCCTGCTGTATGTAAGTACATCTTTTACCCTGGGCGAAAATCTTGCTTCCATAATTCAGTTATCTAAAGTAATATAATAAAAAGATGTTTTTGTTTAAAATGTTCGATCAATCAAATGTAATTCATTATTGGTATTTACAACTATTTTGGCCGTATGATTTTTAACACAAATTTGTTCGTAATTGTTACATAAATAAGTGAAAAATAAACTACGAAATACCTGCAAATTTTGTTATTTTGACAATTATTAAATCAAATAGTGTGCTAATTTATAAAACAGCGACGAAATGGCAGATGATCCAGTGAATGAGGGGGGCGGAGAACGCATTATTCCCATTAATATTGAACAAGAAATGAAAACGGCTTACATCGATTATTCGATGTCAGTTATTGTATCAAGAGCTTTACCCGATGCACGTGATGGTTTAAAACCAGTTCACAGAAGGGTATTATATGGAATGCTAGATTTGGGTGTAGCTTCAAATAGAGCTCATAAAAAATCAGCAAGGATAGTTGGAGAGGTGTTAGGTAAATACCATCCACATGGTGATACTTCTGTATATGATGCCATGGTGCGTATGGCCCAGGAATGGTCATTACGTTATCCATTGGTGGACGGACAGGGTAACTTTGGCTCGATTGAAGGAGATAGTCCGGCAGCCATGAGGTATACCGAAGCTCGTTTGAAAAAAACGGCTGAAGCCTTATTGGAGGACATTGATAAAAACACCATCGATTGGAGGTTAAACTTCGATGATTCATTAGAGGAACCTACTGTTCTGCCTGCTCGTATTCCTAATTTATTAGTTAACGGTTCTTCGGGTATTGCTGTTGGTATGGCTACTAATATGCCACCGCATAACCTAACCGAAGTTATTGATGGAATAGTAGCTTATATAGATGATAAGGAAATTTCTATTGCGGACCTGATGAAATTTGTAAAAGCACCTGATTTCCCTACAGGTGGTGTTATTTACGGTTACGAAGGAGTAAAGCAAGCCTTCGAAACTGGAAGAGGTCGAATTGTCATGCGGGCTAAAACCAATATTGAGGTATTGGCCAATGGAAGAGAGCAAATCATAGTTACCGAAGTGCCTTACCAGGTAAATCCTGCCGAGATTCAGGTGAAAACAGCTGAATTGGTAAATGATAAGAAAATTGAAGGGATTAGTGATGTTCGTATCGAGTCCGACAGAAACGGTATGCGTATCGTATTCGAATTAAAAAGAGACGCTATTGCCAATATCGTATTAAATCAATTATTTAAATATACTTCTTTACAAACCTCATTTTCAGTTAATAACATCGCTTTAGTTAAAGGCAGGCCTACTGTTCTCAACCTAAAGGATATGATGAGGGAGTTTGTTAACCACCGACATGAGGTGGTGACAAGAAGAACCCAATATGAATTGGATCAAGCGGAGAAAAGAGCTCATATATTAGAGGGGTATTTAATTGCCTTAGATCATTTAGATGAGGTAATTAAATTAATTCGCGCCTCTGCTACTCCTGATATTGCCAAACAAGGGTTGATGGAAAACTTTGCCTTAAGCGAAGAACAATCTAAAGCCATTCTTGAATTACGTTTACAAAGACTTACCGGCATGGAACGCGATAAGATTCGCGAAGAATACGATGAGTTGATGAAGAAGATTGCCTGGTACAAAGAAGTATTGGCGAATGAATCTATTCGTATGGGTATCATCAAGGACGAATTGGCAGAGATCAAAGAAAAATTTGGGGATGAACGTCGTACTCATATAGAATATAGCGCGGATGATCTTTCTATTGAAGATTTAATTGCTGATGAGCCGGTGGTAGTTACCATTTCTCATTTGGGCTATATTAAACGCACCATGCTTACCGAGTACAAGGCACAATCAAGAGGTGGTACAGGTTCAAAAGGAAGTGCAACACGTGATGAGGATTTCCTGGAACATTTATTTATCGCTACAACGCATAATTATTTAATGCTGTTTACCGAAAAAGGAAAATGTTTTTGGCTTAAAGTATATGAGATTCCGGAAGGAGCTAAAGCTACCAAAGGTAGACCCCTACAAAACTTGTTAAGTATTGAACCCGGAGATAAGGTGAAAGCATTTATGCCGGTTAAAAATCTTACCGATGCGGACTATATTAACAATAATTATATTGTGATGTGTACCAAGAAAGGGGTCATTAAAAAGACCAAATTAGAAGCCTATTCAAGACCTCGTGCGAATGGAATTAATGCCATTAATGTACGTGAAGATGATGAATTATTAGAGGCAAAATTAACCGATGGTACTTGTGACATTATCATTGCCAAAAGGTCAGGAAAAGCGATACGTTTTAATGAGGCTAAAGTTCGCCCAATGGGTCGAACATCAACCGGAGTAAAAGGGGTTACTTTAGAAAGTGATAAAGATGAAGTAGTAGGAATGATCATTGCTGCCCAAACCAATTTGAAAGATACTAATCTATTGGTTGTATCCGAAAAGGGTTACGGTAAACGTTCGTTTATTACTGATCCTGAAACTGGAGAAGAAGAATACCGTGTTACCGGAAGAGGTGGTAAGGGAGTTAAAACCATTAATGTTACCGAGAAAACAGGTGCATTAGTGGCCATTAAGCCTGTTGCCGATGGGGATCATTTAATGATCATTACTAAAAAAGGTGTATTGATTCGTATGCTAGTGTCTGACCTAAGGGTTATGGGTCGTGCAACACAAGGAGTTCGATTGATTAACTTGAAAGATAACGATGAAATAGCAGCTATCGCAAGGGTTCGTAAAGAGGCCGTAGAGGATGAAGAGATAGAATTAACCGATCTCGAAACTCCTGCAGAAGATGCTTTACCAGGCTTGGATGAAGTTCCACCTGCAGAATAAATCATTCTATTTAAATAATAAAAAAGCCTTTTTGTGAAAACGAAAAGGCTTTTTTATTTGAAGGGGGTATAGAATTAGGAATAAAAGTCAATTTTAGCTTAACTGTTTTCTTTCATAAATTTATTATATCTGCATCACTTCTTGAGGAATAATGGAGTTGATCGAATGAATAAAAAATTTATAATCAACTTTCCCAATATGAAAAATCTCCACTGGCGGGAAATCCCCATTGATATGAATTTCACCAAATAACCATCCCTTTTGAGGCTTAAAACTTTTTAATTGATTGAATGGAATGCGAAAATCCACCTTCTTTGAAAATGCTCCCTTACCTAAAAATATCAAATGTCGGTTAGTGCAAATGATCAGCCATTTTCCAGCCAATTTTGGTACATGCGTTTGATTAACCAAACCTATACAATATCCTTTTATTTTTTCATCGGCTTCCATTAATTCGTGTACCGTATTAAAATCAGGAACCTGCGTATATAAAATATTTAAATCAATCGACGGTTGATTCCCCAATAACTCTTGTATTTCCGAATGAATATCTTCTTTAGTTTTCATGGCTTTTCGATTGTATTCAACCAATCTTGAATAATTTTGCTGAAGGATTGTTCCTTTGATTTCAGTTCCTTAGCATCCATAATAGGAAGTAGTCGTCTACCATCCTTGCAATTTCCTTCCAAAATTTCTTCGAATCCTTTGATCCTGCTACCTGTTGGGAAAATTAACAGAGGATACCCTTTGCTAAGATTAATACCCAACAGATCTCTTTTATATTCCTTGGGATTAAATGGCTTTATAGGTCCAGTGTATATATAACTTACCGAATTCCATTTGATTTGTTAAGAAATGTTTTTATCCACCGATAAAACCAACTTGCCTATTTTTTTAATCATGTCACCCGCGGTTGGATCAAGGTTTTGAATATATTGATCAACGGAATCATAAGTTTTGGGGCGAGCCGTTTGACGCTTTGGTATTAAACTATTTTTTTTTCTCCCATTTCATTTTCCTTATACCGGAATTTTACAATTTCCTCGATCCATCCAATAGGTAGGTCTTGGTCTAATGGAAATTGAATGAACCCCTTACCTCCTTTATATTTAGAGAGTTCTTTCTTAAAA
>JBEIQI010000307.1:0-3154 GCA_040376605.1 Flavobacteriales bacterium
CCATACTGTTTATTAATAGTTCGAGCCGAAAGTAAATAAAAAACTAATACAAATACATCAGGCTGAAAGGAAATTTACAGAAAAAAAATATTCAAATAAATATGGTTTAAAGAGGTTTATTATTTGGGACTTCTAAAATAAAGTAGTATTTTTGCCGCTTGTAAAAAAAGTATAAAAGATGTATTTGAATACAGAAGCGAAGAAAGAAATCTTCAAAACACACGGAAAGTCTGAAAATGATTCAGGAACTGCAGAAGGCCAAGTAGCCTTGTTTACTCAAAGAATTAACCATTTGACTGAACACCTCAAGAAAAATCAAAAAGATTTTGCTACCGAAAGATCATTGATCATCATGGTAGGAAAGCGTAAAAAACTTCTTAAATATTTGGAGGCTTCTGATATCGAACGATACAGAGCCATCATTAAAAAGCTCAATCTGAGAAAATAATATTCGCAAATGCGAGGGAAGGCGCCCTGATAGAATCATCAGGGTGCCTTTTTTACTTTTAGCTCATTTATTATTCATTACAAAAAAATTATGTACAATTTAATTTCAAAAACATTCGATATTGGAGATGGTCGTACCATTACAATCGAAACAGGAAAACTGGCCAAACAAGCGGACGGGTCGGTAGTAGTTAAAATGGGTAATACCATGCTATTGGCATCTGTATGTGCCAAAAAAGAAGCAGGCCAGAATGTAGATTTCATGCCTCTTACTGTTGATTATCAGGAAAAATATGCAGCTGCCGGAAGATGGCCAGGCTCATTTATGAGAAGAGAAGCTCGCCCTTCAGATTATGAGATCTTGATCTCTCGTTTGATCGATCGTGCCCTTCGCCCATTATTCCCAGATGATTTTCATGCCGATACCCAAGTATTGGTATATTTAATATCTCATGATGAAAATGTGATGCCAGATAGCTTAGCCGCATTAGCTGCTTCTGCTGCTCTTGCTGTATCTGATATTCCGTTTAATGGACCGATCTCTGAGGTAAGAGTGGGTCGTGTAAATGGTAAACTCATCATCAACCCTACCAGATCTCAAATGGCCGAAGCAGATATCGATATCATTGTGGCTGCTAATGAAAAGGACATTAACATGGTAGAGGGTGAAATGAAGGAGGTTTCTGAAGCTGATATGTTAGCGGCCGTTAAGTTTGCCCATGAACATATCAAAATTCAGGTGAATGCTCAAAAAGAATTGGCTGCCATGGTGGGTAAGGTTAAAAGAGAATATAACCATGAAAACCATAATGAAGATTTAAAGAAAGCCATCTTTGCTGCTTGTTATGATAAATGTTATGCCGTTTCCGGAGAAGGAAATTCCAATAAAAAAGTACGTGGCGAAAAATTTAAAGCGATCATTGAAGATTTTATTGCTACCATGCCTGTTGAAGAGTATGAAGCTAATGAATTCTTAGTTTGGAAATATTACCATGATGTGGAGAAAAAAGCCATGCGTGATTGTGTATTAAATACACGAAAGCGTCTAGATGGTCGTGCTCTTGATGAGATCCGTCCTATCTGGTGTGAAACAGATTATTTACCATCAACACATGGTTCTGCCGTATTTACCCGTGGAGAAACTCAATCTCTCACCACTGTAACATTAGGTACAAAATTGGATGAGCAAATCATCGATGGCGTAGTGGTTGAAGGGATGAGCCGTTTCTTATTACATTATAATTTCCCGGCATTTTCAACTGGTGAGGTTAAACCGAATCGTGGAACAGGTCGTCGTGAAGTAGGACATGGTAATTTAGCTTTAAGAGCACTTAAAATAGCTGTTCCAACCGATTTCCCATATGCTATTCGTATTGTATCCGACATTCTTGAATCAAATGGTTCATCATCTATGGCAACGGTTTGTGCTGGTTCATTAGCCTTACACGATGCCGGTGTTACTATTAAGGAACACGTGAGTGGGATTGCTATGGGATTGATTTCTGATGGTGATAAATATGCTGTATTAAGTGATATCCTTGGTGATGAGGATCATTTAGGAGATATGGACTTTAAAGTTTGTGGTACTTCTAAAGGAATTACCGCTTGCCAAATGGATATCAAGGTGGATGGTCTTTCTTATAATATCGTTGAAGAAGCTTTAGCTCAGGCAAAAGCTGGTCGCGATCATATCCTTGGTAAGTTAAATGAAGCCATTGCAAAACCACGTGAGGATTATAAACCTTTTGTACCTAGAATTATTACACTTGAAATTTCTACCGAGTTTATCGGAGCGGTAATTGGTCCAGGTGGAAAACATATTCAGGAACTTCAAAAGGAGACTGGCACAACTATTAGCATTGAAGAAAGAGATGGAAAAGGTTTCGTTGAAATCGCTGGTGCCAACGCTGATATGGTGAATACAGCAGTGTCACGTATTAAAGGAATCACTCAAGCACCTGAAATAGGCAGTGTTTATACTGGTACTGTTAAAAAATTAATGGCCTTCGGAGCATTTGTTGAGTTCTTACCTAAAAAAGAAGGATTGTTGCATATTTCCGAATATGATTGGAAAAAAACAGATGATATAGCTAATGTTTTAAAAGAAGGTGATAGAGTTGAGGTCAAATTATTAGAGATCGACCCTAAAACTGGAAAATTCCGCTTAAGTCGGAAGGCTTTATTGCCTAAACCGGAAGGTATGGCAGATAAAAAGCCTGCTACAGATACAGCTCCAGCTGGGGAATAATTGATTTGTTAAGAATTAATTTACAATAAAAAAAGGTTGCCTAGGCAACCTTTTTTGGTTTGGGGCCGTATATGTTTTCGGTAATAACCCCATCCCAGGTATGAGACAATTAAAGATAGCTAAACAAGTAACCAATAGAGATACCGCCTCCTTAGATAAATATCTTACGGAAATCGGAAAAGTAGAATTAATAAATGCAGAGCAGGAAGTTGAACTAGCCAAAAAAATTAAAGAAGGCGATCAACGGGCAATGGAAAAACTAGTTAAAGCAAATTTACGATTTGTAGTTTCCGTTGCTAAACAATATCAAAATCAAGGGTTAACCTTACCCGACTTAATTAACGAAGGTAATTTAGGACTCATAAAAGCTGCCCAGCGCTTTGATGAAACCAGAGGATTTAAGTTTATTTCTTATGCCGTTTGGTGGATCCGACAAAGTATTTTACAAGCATTGGCCGA
>JBEIQI010000360.1:0-2161 GCA_040376605.1 Flavobacteriales bacterium
CGATTGGGATTCAACCCATGCTGGTGGATGGATTAGTGTAAGGGATAACGATCAATATGTTACGAACTTTGTGCCATGGGGCTGGGGAAATAATTTAAATGGCAATTATTATTATTATTGGATCTTCGAAATCATAGATGAACTGGATGGAGGTGGATTTACTTATGTAAATAATGACACCTTATTCAACGATACCTTAGGCATTAAAAATAGTAATCTCAGTTGGAGAAAAACCTGTTATAATATGTACTGGATTGCCATAAGTCCACCCGAGCGGACCATGGATACCTTGTATTATCGATTCAGTTTTGCTTCGGATAGTACCGTAAATACCACCCATGAAGGTTGGTTAATCGATGATATTCAAATTGGCTTGGGTACAGGAATTTGTGCAGGAGCTATTGATGACGAAGCCTCAAATAATTTATTGATCTATCCTAACCCGGTGCACGATATGGCCTATATAAACACTAAGGGAACCTTCGAAGAAGGTACCTATACCATCCTGGATATGCATGGTAAAATAGTTCAATCCTCTCCTATTGTTTATTCCGATCTGATGTCAATATCTACCCAAACCGTATTGCCCGGAGTTTATATTTTACAACTGAATGTGGATGGCAAAAAAATTCAGCAAAAACTGATTAAGCAATAGATGACAAAAAATATTATTTAGACATATCCTGACTGAACTTATCTAACAATTCTTTTTCTCTTTTGGAGAGGCTCTTGATGCCTTTGGTGCTGATTTTCTCCAGCAACTCATCTAGGGTATATTCTTTTTCTTTTTTAAGGGTATTGTATTCATCATCGGATAAAGCTCTACCATATATTACCTTCATTCGGGGTTTTTTACCAAAGGCCCTTTCTATTCTATAAACCAAGTTAACGAATCCAGTGGCAATATCCCTGTTCTTTTTAAACAACCATCCATATACCAACCCAAAACCAACGGTTCCGGTAAAAGCTACCAATGACGGCCATGAAAATTCAGCAGAGGTTGAGGTAGCAGCCCCTAACATGCCTAACAAGATGAATAAAACACCTAGATATTTTAAAGGTACATTCTGGATAAACAAGGTATTTAACCGAAGATCGGGATGCACTATCATAACAGCCGCCAATAAAGCCATGGAAGGAGTAACGGCACCCACAATCACCATTCCTTTGGGTGGATGTATTCCATATACAATTAAAGAGGCCGAAAAGGCTAATACAGCTCCGCAAAGACCACTGTATAAAAATACAGGCCACAAACGATGCATACCTACAAAATCGGCAAACATTTTTCCAAAGAAAAATAAGGTGATTAAATTAAACAGACCCGAGAAGAAACCTACATTTACAAACAAATGGGTAATTAAGGTCCAGGGGCGATGCAAAAAGGTATTCGCATCTAACGACATGGCCACATAACTAAGAGCATCTATTTTAGCCTCCTGACTATGGCTAATGGTACCAACAATTAAGGTAGCCACTAAAAATCCAACGGTTACAATAATCATTTGAATTAATGAATAATTGAGAACCGGAGAATATCCTTGTTGTATTTTAAAGGGTGGTTTCATCCTGTTTTTATCTCCTTAATTTATTGCCTAACAAAAATAATATTCCGGTTACGGCTCCTCCAACATGCGCAAAGTGCGCCACATTACCACGACCTCCGCCGGAGAAGCCAAATAATAAATCTACTGCTATCAGCAAAACTACAAAATATTTGGCTTTTATGGGTATCATAAAATACACATATATTTTGTTGTTAGGATACATAAATCCAAACGCAACCAACAGTCCATATATTGCCCCAGAGGCCCCCACCATTACACTCATTTCGCGGGCAGCGTTCATTTCTAATGGCAGATACATGATAAGAACATGAAATACCGCAGCCCCCAAACCACAGGCCAGGTAATAGTTCAGAAATCTTTTCCAACCCCAAACCCTTTCGATGGCTGTACCAAACATATACAACCCAAACATATTAAACAGAATATGAAAAAAGGAACCATGCAGGAACATATAAGTAACAAACTGGGTAAAAACAAAAAACGGAGTTCCTGGAAAATGTAAGGCCCCATAACTATCAATGATGTTACCGATAGGCGGGGCAATAAATTTAATAACAAATAGAACTACATTAATAATAAGGAGGTTCTTTACC
>JBEIQI010000039.1:0-17285 GCA_040376605.1 Flavobacteriales bacterium
AATACAAGGACGAAGCGTTAAAATTACTCGATGTCTTTCCGGAAACCACCTATAAAAGGTCGTTAATTGACCTGGTTAATTTTACCGTAGAAAGAACCCATTAAAACCATTGTAAGGATGTTGGCAAGCCATTACGGGTGCTTCATTATAGTCCTGCTAAAATGAGCCAGCAATGGCTATTGTCGGCTGGTTTGCCTGCCGTTAACACACCTCCAATGCAATTGCTACGCTCATTTTAGCAGGCGCTGCCATTCCGCCCCCGGCTTGAATGGAAGAATAAAATGATGGGGTTTGGCTTATTTTATAAATTTTCTATCTTTGCACTCCTAAACAAACGCTGTCCGATGGTGTAACTGGCAACACGTCTGGTTTTGGTCCAGAAGAGTCCAGGTTCGAGCCCTGGTCGGACAACATAAAATCCTCATCCGCCTTACGGCGAGATGGGGATTTTTTTTTCCGATTAGGGCGAGAAGTTTATCCCGGCGTAGGCCGGGAAGCCTGGTCGGACAAAAAAGCCTCTGCGAAAGCAGGGGCTTTTTTGTTGGAACAGGGCGAGATGTTTATCCCGAATGTATTTGTGGAAACCCCGACCACACCAGTTAAATATTTCAATCAGGAATAGAATGATATTGAAAGTCTATTAAAACAAAAAGGGCTGCCATACGGCAGCCCTTTCATTATTAAAAAATAATTCGATTAATAATTAGTGGTAATCACTATTCGGTGAGTATAAGTATCTCCACCTGAATATAAAACAACCATATAAGTTCCAGCACGTAGGGTAGATAAATCCATTTGAGTAACATATGATTCTGTTACTTCACCAAATACGAAGTTTCTAATAATTCTACCTTCCAAATCCATCACATCCATTTTTAATTCCTTGCCCATAAATCCTTGAATATTCATATTCAAGATTCCATTGCTAGGATTAGGATAATATGAAACGGTTGCTGTAGTTCCATCAGGATTATTAATTCCTGCAGTAAAGGTAACCTGTATGGTGTCAGAATCTGAACATCCAAATGAGTTAGTAACGGTAACAATGTACTGACCATTTGCATTCACCGAAATGGTTTGACTAGTTGCCGAAGTACTCCATAAGTATGAGCTAAATCCAGCACCTGCATCCAATACTGCCGGTGGGTTCACTTGTACAATGTCAGCCCCTAAATTGGCTACTGGAAAAGGATTGATAGTTACTGTTGATACATCTGTATCGGTAGATCCACATCCATCGGTTACGGTTACCGTATAACTTGTAGTAGTCGAAACTAATCCAGTAACTGATGTATCCGCAACTGAACCACCGGTCCATGAATAGGTATTCACTCCATTTCCACCAACCACATCAGAGCTTAATACAAAACCAGAACCTGGTCCACAATAAGCAGTGTCAGTAGAAGTAATGGCTATTGGAGATACAATATCAATCAATACAGAATCTGTTAAGGTTCCGCAACCATCTGTTACCGTAACACCAACCATTACATCGAACGGAATGGCAAATACAGTGGCTGTATCATTATTTCCTAAACCATCACTCCAAGCGTAAGTATAATTACCATAACCACCATTGGCATTTGCTACTAAGGTGTCACCACCATTGGCACAAGCAATAACCGGTGAGGCAAATGGATCGATGGTAAACGGAGCCAATACAGTAACATTTAATGTATCGTAATTAAAACATCCCGAAATTGTATCTAACGAGGTAAATACAAAGTCAGTAGTGGTTAATGGTGAAGCATCCGTTATTAATGAATCAGTGTATAAAACATCACCAGCTGGAGTCCACGTGTTTGTGAATGAGCCAGATTTAGTAAATATCATATTCGGAATTTGAGAAGCGGTGCCGGTAATCGCAGGGTTTGGACAAACACCAGCCGCATCCGCACGATAATATACACAAGAAACATAAGGGGTTGTGGTTTGATTTACCACATCATTGGTAACAAACGACGTGTTATTAAAACAGGTTTGAACGATGATGTTAGATACACCATCCCAATTGAATGGAGTAGTAAATACATGGCTATTGATACCAGCTGCAGGTGTAAAAGTTGTTGCAGGGTAAACAACGGTAAACCCAGTTGTTTCAAATGCTGCCAAACTAGTAAGTGCACTTGGAGCCATTTGAATTTCAAAGTCCACTAATGGCACACCTGAAGGTGTAACCACATCAAATGTTAAGCCGGTAATATTGCCTGCCGTTAAACCATACGCGGCCAAATCAGATGCTAAAATTAAAAACTGATGACGTGCACCCCACCAAAAGTTTCCATAAGGGGCCGGATAGCTTGTACCTGTATTTTGAACAGTTCCCGCTCCAATATTTACACTAGTAGGTCCGTAAGTTGCAGTAAGTACAATTGGCACTGCACCATCACAAATGGTATCCTCACTTACGCTAGTTGTAAACTGAGGCGCAAGAGAAACTGCAATAGCAACCGTATCATAATTAGCACAACCGGTAGCGGTATCATTTGCAGTTACAATATAAGTAGTAGAAACGGATGGAGTAGCTGTAACCGTATCACCTGTAGCTGAACTTAAACCTGCAGCAGGCAGCCAAGTATAGTTATAGTTTGGGTTTGGACTACTCATGGTTAAGGTTGAAAAATTATCGAATGATGTACCAGTGCAAATTCCAGTTCCCGAAGAAGAAGTAAGAGTAATTGCAGGTGGTGCAGTAACCGTTGCAATTACCGGCGTTCTTGCAGAAGAGCAACCGGCAGTATAATGAATCCTTCCATTAAATACACGTGGCTGGTTAACCATACCTGCAAATGCGGTTCCACCATGACCTTGATACACTTCAAGATCTAGGTTTGCATTATACAACCCACCCAACAATGTTCCGTTGGTGTAATTTACACTTCCATTGTTAAACAATTGGAATGAATAGGTTTGACCAGCTGGAATCGTTACGCTAAAGTTAATTGGAATAGGAGTTACAACACCTGTACCAAGCTGTGGAACACCAGTTGCCGTACCTAATTGAGTCCATCCAACATTAGATAGATGTGAGCCTGGAGTTAATAAATAATCATTCGGACGATACCAAACTTCCCAATTGCCTGGGGCTGTGGTACTGGTATGGCCATCAAAATTGGTAATGGTAATAGTATTTAATGCTTTAATGGTAAATACATTTCCAGAAGAACCATTTCCAGCAGCATAGGTTGTTTGATGCAATCCTGCAGCAGTTCCGGTAGAATTCTCCACATAAAAAGTATCGGTTGCATTCAAGAAAGGCGTATAAACAATACCAGTATCCAAGGAGGTTCCTCCAGTTGGCACATTAAACCAGTTTAATAAACCTGAACCTGAGGCATAAATATCTAAAAGCCCTGGACCACAACGTGATGTGTCATTGGTAATGGCAGGCAATACGTAATTAATAACCACGGTATCAATGGTTGATGAATCGGCATTACATGATAAGGATCTAAAGTATAAAGTATCAGGCGATGTGCTGGCATCAGTATATGTATAAGGATTAGTAGTAGCACCTCCTACGTTAGTCCAAGAAGTAGCGTTTTGAGAAACCTGCCATTGAAATGAACCTCCAGCAGTAGCACCAACATTGGTTAAATTAACCGTTGCACCGGCACAAATGGTTGCCTGATTAGCAGTTGAGCTTCCACCTGATATGGTAATATTTACCGGAGACATAGCATCATTTGAATTAATAAAATCCAAAGGTGTTACAGCCGAAGCGTTAAAGGTATATGTTCCTAATGCATTCATGACATAATTTAATCCTACCACAACGTCTAAAGTAGCACCACCCGCCAATGTTCCTGAGTTAATAACTATAGTAGGGAATACAACTGGATTAGGACCGGTTACAGACGAATTAATGGTTACATTGTCTAAAGCAAAATTAATGGTTGAAGTTGAAGCATAATTCCTTAATCTTACAATAACTGAATCGGGTGTTGTATGACAACCGCTTGTTAAAGGTTTCACCAATAATGAAATTCCAAGATCTGTTGTTACAGGAAAGGCATCCACCTCATCTGCTCCAATATCTGGATCTGTTCCACCTCCATTAACCGAACCGATTGGTCCTGGCCTTGTATCTCCATCGATATCAGTAATAATACTTGTAACCCCACTAGCACGACTTTCAACAATATTAGGCGTGGCTCCATTGATATGAAGATCCGTTGCACTGATAAAGTTTGGATCAGCAAAAAATGAATTTACATCGTTAGAAGTTGCAGCGGACCATGCCGACAAAGAGGTTACATCAGCAGCTAAATAACTTCCAAATACATACCCGGTTCCATTTCCAAAATAAACATTTCTATCTAAGGTAATGGTCGTATTGTTATTTAAACTTATGGCATAATGTTTACCAGTTGAGGTACCATTGCTTCTAATATTTACAAATACATTAGCCTTAACAGTATCTGTAGCACCGACAGAAGTTCTTCTAAAGGCAAAAGAATTAGTTGATCCACCCGATACTCCGGTGCCCGCAATTCGAACAGAGTTAAACAAGAATCTACCACTCGCCGTAGTTGATTTATTAATTCCTATGAATGAATTAGGAGCAGTAATAGAAGCTGATAAGCCATTAAGACCAAGGTCAATAAAGTTATTATAAGCTCTTACATTACCCACTTGAACATCGATACCTATTACCACAGGGGCACCAGTACTTAATGGAGCTGCCAAATTACTTACTTTATTTCTATGAATAAGGTTATCCAAACCTAAAGTAGCGGTAGTATTATAACCAATACCCAATATAACGGTATTGGTGGCTGATGAAGCAAAATTATATAAGTTACTGATTGTATTATTTGATATTACCTGACCGTTGGCTATAGTAAAATTAAAAATCCCACTTATAGATGCAGTGCTTCCTGCACTGGTATGGTTAGCAAAAGTTGCTAAATTGGAAACAGTATTATTAGAAACATTCGCTGTTCCTGTACTAATAAAGATTCCTCTTACTGCACCAGTACCTGTTCCACTATAGAAATTGGATAACCCTCCAACCGTATTGTTCGTAACCGTATGCGTCGTTCCTGCCACAAAAATTCCATCCATTCTGCCCGCAGTTGCGCCGGTTGAAAGATTCGTTCGGATATTGCTAGGAATAGTTAAACTTCCCACGGTATTTGAATTTACCGTGTTAGCTGTTCCAGCAGCAATATTTAAACCAACAAATGAAGTTGATATAGTAGCTGATGAACCATACATTTTCATACCTCCAACCTGGTTGCCGTTAACTGTATTGGCTCCTGTTGCAGTTACCGAAATCCCATAACTAATACCACCAGTTGTAGTAGTGGTTACCATTATACTATCACTATTGGTATTAGAACCTATAATGTTATTAGTAATATTAAAGTTATTAGTGGTTCCTGCAGCTAAAATTCCGCAAAACAAACCAGGTGAGGTAGTAGCACCTGAGGTGGTAGATAAATTAAAGTTCTTAATAGTATTGCCTGAAATAGTATTATTGGCAAAACTTGTATTACCCGATGCATTAATAACATTTAAACGGCTTGCAATAGCACCATTCAAGGTATAATAACCCGTCATTAAAGCATCATTCCCTCCGAAATTATTATTAGAAATCGTATTTCCTCCGGAAGCAGGCGTTGTTGTTGATACCAATATGATATTATGCGTATTAGCTGTTGTATAAGTTCGGGTAGCCGTTTGATAAAATGAATTGTTAGAAATATTCCAACCGCGGTTACCGCCAGCAATATTAATGGCATTGGTTGCTCCGGCTGCACTAAACCAATCCTCAAAGGTATTGTTGGTAACGGTCATATTGGTCCAACTATTGGCAGTTGCATTAGCTGAAAAGATATATTGCTGAGGAGTGGTGGCACCTTCAAAAAATCTGCTGTTGGTAATTGATAAATTTGTTAATCCAGCTATAGAAGTGGCATTGCCCAAACTAACCACCCCGCTGGTAGTGCCAGTAGTCACTCCTTGTATGTTTACATAGGTCAACCCACAGTTAGTGACATTCCCAACGAAGTTAGCCGCTGAAAAACCAGTAGCAGTATTAGCGATTGTAAGCTGTCTAACAACTCCTACTCCTCCCGGACGTCCGTCGAAGGTGGTAAAACTAGATCCATTAAATACTAAAGTATTGGCTGTAACATTTGTAATAGAAAGATTGGTTGCGCCCAATTCTGGTCTTACCGTAATTGAAGTACCTGCGCCTGCTCCTACGAAAGGAACGTTTAAAGGATAAGTTTCTACAGAACTTACATACGCCGCTTGTAATTCAAAATTACAAGGACATACCAATCCATTCAAGGAAGCATCTGCAAAAGCAGCCGTTAAGGAAGCATAGGCTCCTGTTGGTCCTACAGTATACGTTCCACATAAAGTACCAGGCAATGTAGCCTGAGTGCCACTTAATGGAGTACTTGGCGTATTGGCTACTGCATAAACTTGCCAATAATATAAGGTGTTTGAAAATAATCCTGTTTGTGGTAAATTATAAGGAGTTCCAGTGGTTGCAGCAGTTACAGAAGGAACGGTTCCTGCAAAAGTATAGTTGATTCCATCCAATGAACGATAAACTTGAAAATTTAGTTCATCAGTTGAATTATCGATCCAATTTACTGTCATGCCTGTAGATGTAATACCAGAGAATGTTAAAGTAGTTGGTGCTGCTGGCGGCAAGGAAATCCAGGAATAGGTTTGACCGGAAGCAGGCAATAAGGTTGGATTTAATTCACAAGTTGCTGCATTAAAAGCACCTGCTGTTGAAGTAGCCCAAGTACTAAATAAGGCAGACACTTCTCTATTATTAAAATCAGCATTTGAATTTCCTCTTAAACCCACTTGCATAAAATCATCTGCTGGCGTAACTGGATCTTTTGTTATAGTTCCATAAACCACGTCAACAGCATTGGTAGTTTCTGTCAACCGAATTTGAAAATCATAACTATCAAAATTCGCAGCACTTGAAAAATCATCATAGGCTGTCCACTGAACCACCAAAGTTCTATTTGGAGCAACACCTATGGTTTGATATCTTAAATTACCCAAAGTGGCATCCCCTTGGATATCCTGATTACAGGCTGCAATGATATTATTGGTTGTACCAGAGCTTATGGCTGTATAACTGCTTAAAACAGCTCCACCCAAGGCAATAAAACCATTCGATTGAACACTGAATGTGGTATAAGCCACTCCATTGTACCAAAAAGTAAAACCAATGGGATTGTTGGGGAAACTGGTATCATCATTGTTGGGCACACCTAGCACAGTTCCGCCTGTGATTGGGGTATAAGTACCCGACGATTGAGAAAAAGTATACAAGGATACTTGAGCCTGCATATTGCTCATCAATCCCAGTAAAGCAGCAAGAAGTATAATTCTTAATTTCATAAACAGGGTTTTAACATTAAATTAAATAATCGTCAAAGATAATACACTAAAAGCATAACAAAAAGATAATGTTTAAAAATTAATAAAACAATCACCTAAACTTTTTAGATTGCTTTTGCATTCCTTTCTTAATAAATTAATTGTGATATTAGCCATCCAAAATAAATTAATCCGCCTGACAATGAAATCACTCTATATCCTCATTCCAATAGCCTGTGTTCATGTATTTTCATCTACTTATGCTCAAACAAATATGAAAGCTCCTATCGCAAAAAAACAACCTAAAGAACTTACTATCTTTAATGATACCCGCATTGATAATTATTATTGGCTAAATAACAAAGAGGATAAAAATGTTATCCAATATTTAGAGGATGAAAATGCCTATACCAAAGGTATGATGTCTCATACCGAAGGCTTTCAAGAAAATTTATTTAATGAAATGGTTGGTAGAATCAAACAAACCGATCTTTCTGTACCCTACCAAATGCGAGGCTATTGGTATTACAATAGATATGAAGAAGGAAAAGAATATCCCATTTATTGTCGTAAAAAAGGAACCTTAGAAGCTAAGGAAGAAATTATGCTGGATGTAAATGAAATGGCCAAGGGTTCCAGTTATTATGATGTAACAGGACTCTCGATGAGTACTAACAATAATTTATTGGCATTTGGGGTGGATAATGTAAGCAGGAGAAAATACACCTTATACGTTAAGGATTTAACGACCGGAAAAATAATGGAAGAATCCGTTCCAAATACCGATGGATCATACGTGTGGGCTAATGATAATAAAACCCTTTTCTATGATGTTAAGGACGAAGAAACACTTAGAACCTATTTAATTAAAAAACATTTGTTAGGTACTAAATCCACCTCCGATATAAATGTATATGAAGAAAAAGACGTAACCTTTAGTTGTGGTGTTTATAAATCAAAATCCGATGAATTTATCTTTATTGGTTCTTATAGCACTCTAACCTCAGAGGTTCTCTATTTAAGTGCAAAAGAACCGGAGGGGAAATTTAAAATTGTGTGCCCAAGAGAAAGAGATCATTTATATAGTGTAGAAGCTTTTGAAGGGAATTTTTATATCACCACCAACAAAAATGCACAAAATTTTAAATTGGTAAAATGCCCTGTTTCTAATACCGCTGAAGATGGATGGGTGGAAGTAATACCGCATAGAACTAATGTTCTATTGGATGGAATTGAGATTTTTAAGAACTATTTGGTGATATCCGAAAGAGAAAATGGACTAACCGAAATACGTATTAAAAAATGGGATAGATCCAAAGACTATCGAATAAAATTTAAGGAATCTGTTTATTCTGTTTATCCTTCGATAAATCCCGACTTTGATACTGAACTATTAAGGTATTCGTATACATCTTTGGTTACACCTAATAGTGTTTTCGACTTTAACATGAAAACAGAATCCTCTACCTTATTAAAACAACAAGAAGTATTAGGAGGTTATAATGCCGATGAATATAAAACGGAAAGAATTTATTCGAAGGCTGAAAATGGAGTATTGGTTCCTATTTCCATCGTTTATAAAAAAACCACTCAACTTGGATCAAACACCCCCTTACTGCTTTATGGATACGGATCATATGGGGCCAACATGGACCCTTATTTTAGTTCGGTAAGATTAAGTTTGTTAAACAGGGGATTCGTTTTTGCCGTTGCTCATATTCGAGGTGGACAAGAAATGGGCCGTCAATGGTATGAGGATGGGAAGTTGTTAAATAAGAAAAACACTTTTACCGACTTTATTTCCTGTGCCGAAACCCTTATTAATTTTGGATATACTTCACCTGATCATTTATATGCAATGGGTGGTAGTGCAGGTGGATTATTAATGGGAGCCGTGGCCAACATGCGCCCTGATCTTTTTAAAGGGATGGTTGCTCAAGTTCCCTTTGTAGATGTGGTAACTACCATGCTGGATGAAAGTATTCCATTAACTACCGGTGAATTTGACGAATGGGGAAATCCAAAAGATCCGATTTATTATGATTATATAAAATCATATTCACCTTACGATAATGTGGAAGCAAAAGATTATCCAAATATGTTAGTTACTACCGGATTACACGATTCTCAAGTACAATACTGGGAGCCTGCAAAATGGGTGGCTAAACTTCGGGAGGTAAAAACTGATAACAACAAATTATTAATGTTCTGCGAAATGGAAGCAGGCCATGGTGGAAAATCTGGAAGATTCGAAAGATTAAAAGAAGTGGCCATGGAATATGTATTCTTATTGGATTTGGAAGGCATCAAGAAATAATATTGCGACCTATTAGTCACAATAAAAGGAACATAATAAAGTTTCGTTGGGTTATTTGGGGAAAACCTTATTTAACCAATCCAACATAATTTTTAATACTTCTGGCGAAAAGGTTTCTTCAATTTTTCCGTATTCGGCAATATCTCCTTTGGTAGTTGATTGAAATAAATGATTTTTGTTAACCACCTCTATGGCCTCATTGTGAGGATTATTTGCCAGAAATTTGCGATATACATCTAAATTAGCCTTGCTATTTACTTGTTTATCTACAGATCCATTTAAGGCTAAAGTGGGAACCTTCATTGCCGAAAGGTTCACCTCAGGAATATAACTTAAAAAAGTACGCATGGGTTTCCCCAGCCATGCACCCATGCTTGCCGGATTATCCATGGCAAAACGTGCTTTGGCTGCCGGTGAAAATTTCTTTTCCACTTTTTTATATTCCTTCATTATTTTTTTTGCAGCTGCCGCGCTATCTATGGAAAGATTTCCGGCAATACTTAATACCTTTTTTAAAAATGGACCTACAGTTTTATCAAACTCTTCCGTTTTAATTCCCATCATTTCCCGAAGATCCTTGTTTTGCTGAAACATAAGGTCCTTAACCGGTGCCGCAGGACCAGCAAGGGATATAAAGAACCCTAAGGGTCTATCCTTTAAAACAATTTGGGCTACCATGGCTCCTTCACTATGACCAATTACACCCATTTTTGATTCGGGCAAACCCGTTCTTTCTTTGGCTAAATCTAAAGCCGCATTCACATCATTCGCAAAATCATAAACGGTTGAAACATTAAAGTTACCTGTACTTCTAAAGGCTCCTCTATCATCGAAACGTAAAACAGCATATCCATTTTGAGTTAAATAATCTGCCATTACCCAAAATGGTTTATGCCCCATAATGGATTCTTCTTTATCTTGCTTTCCACTTCCGCTAATTAAAATAGCACAACCTTTCATTTGAAATCCTTTGGGAATAGTGAGGGTTCCATACAAACTAATTTGATCCTTGGCATTCAAGATCGTTACATCCTCAACGATGTAATCTACAAAGGCATTTGGTAATTGAGGACGAACTGGCTCAATACCTACCCAAGATCGGGTTAAGGTAAGCGGTATTTCTAACCCATTTTGTTTCCATACCCCAACAGCAATGGAATCATGATTTTGCTTTTTTCCCAAAAATTGAACGTTGGCTGCCGAAAATCCAATATTAAAACTATCGGTGCTCCATTTAATGAGTTCACATGGAAGATCCCAAGAGTTTTGTTCAAGAACATCTAATGTTATATAACTTGGATTGGCTCCATCGTAAGTAACATTAAAATCGATATTTATTTCCATGCCCACATTTAATTTTCCGGTCCAATAATCCATATACTGACCTTGAACCATTAAAGGCAAAAACATGAGAAGAGAAATGATACATTTTTTCATACTTCAAAGATAGTTTATTAATGGTTGCAGAAAATGGCCCGTTCTATAAAGCGGCCCGGGCTTAAGTGGTACCGCCCCAGTTTAAAGGCCTTGCGAATGTTTTATAACCACTTATGTGGAATAAATAACGTGGGAATAAATTACATAAGCCGGCATTTAAGTTGGGGCGTAAAACAAAAGACCGGATGATAATTGATGGATTTTACACAGGCTGTTGCCGCCATAAATAACAAGTTTTTACCTCTTGTTCTTTAAACGTTTTTGCTCCAATTGATTATCCTCGTATTTATAAAATCGATGGGTTCGATAATTTAAGAAATACTCCTTTTTTAAATATTCGGTTTCGCCATTTGCCCGCTTAATATCACTGGCATAAGTTGGATTATAATATCCTCGTATTCTTCTTTCTTTATCTACTAAAGCCATACTATATGGATCTATTGGATCCTTCATATCGGGGTCGTTTACAAAATACCCATGGGTTTTAATTGAATCTAATTTATCATCAGGCACAATAACATATAACCAATTGGTGTCCTTGCCAACTAATGATTTAGTAAAGGATGATGGAAGAGGCAAAGGCTCATTGTTATAATGTTCTATAAATGTTACAAAGTAAATATCCGGATGTTTATTAAGAATTTCGGAAGCCGAAAAAATTACCTGATTAGGAATGGAATCTAATTTTGAGAAATCTAAAAAATGCGCTATATAAATATTCCCTTCTAAATCTATGGGATTAAATTTCGAAGAATCTAATCGTAATAAATCTACCAATGGAATTTCGAAATATAAAGTGTCTTTTACCAAATTACCCTTTACCTTGGTTTCTACCATTTTAACCGGGCCATAAAATGGTAAACGATTTACCTTATGTACGCCTGTATATATAAAAAAGTAGAACAGCACCGTTGGTAGAATTAGCAGGGATACTAATACAACGATTTTGATTAATTTTTTTCTTTTCGAATCACCCATGGTACAAAGGTAATGTCTTATCCCGGAAACAAAAATGGGTCTTGGTTAAACCAAGACCCATTTAAAATTCTTTATCATTTTTAATTAATGAGCACCGCCCCCTGCTGGGTTTCTCTGCATAAATTCAGGAAAATCGGTATGTACGATATTTAGATAATAACCTTCGTTCAACATTAATATAATGAAGTAGGTAAGAACAATTACTAAAAAGCCCAAGGTTAATTTAAAAGTCTTCTTCTCATCCTTTAAATGCATATAAGAAAAGATAATAAAATAGGCTTTTACCAAGGTTAAGAAAATATAGATAATCTTTAGAATTTGATCAATTCCGAAGTTATTATAGTAGTTAGCAAAGGCTAAGCTAACCTCAACACCTGTAACCACTAATAATAACCAAAATATATTCCAAATCCATCTGGTTTTAGCCGGAGCAATTGGATCACCCGGATGGTGAAGGTGAGGCTGGTATGAATCGTATTCCATCGACATAGTAACGAAATTTTAATTTTTATAATTTAAATAATTAGATCAAATAGAAGAAGGTAAATACGAATACCCAAACCAAATCTACAAAGTGCCAATATAGACCCACTTTTTCAACCCATTCGTAATGCCCACGTTTTTCAAAAACTCCTCTCATTACCATAATTAACGTAATGATATTTAAGATGACTCCCGAAAACACGTGTGAACCATGGAATCCGGTAATTAAGAAGAATAAGTTAGCAAAGGCTTTGGCCCCGTATTCATTTTCAATCATACTTGCACCATGAATATGGCTTCCATCTGGCATTTCAAATCCATGTGGGGTACCGGTAATAAATTGTGTCCACTCGTAAGCTTGAGAACCTAAGAACATAAATCCACCAATAATGGTTAAAATCAACCACATAATTACCTTCTTTTTATCTCCTCTATGCCCTGCATCCACTGCTAATACCATGGTTACGGAACTCATGATCAAGATAAAGGTCATTAAGGACACGAATAATAATGGAATATGCCCTTCTACACCCGGAAAGTGATTAAATACTCCATCGGGATCAGGCCAGTGTTGTGCATTTGCATTACGGGTTGCTCCATAATAAATCAAGAGTGCAGAAAATGTAAGTGCATCCGAAACCAGGAAGAACCACATCATCATTTTTCCCCATGAAATGTTGTAAGGTGCCGCTGCACCACCCCAGGCTTGTTTGGCTGAAACTTGTTCTGTTGCTGAATGAGCCATATATTCTTGTTATAGTGTTATGTTAAAAAATTTGGTCAGAGTAGTTCCAAAACAGGAACAAATATAACCACAATCCATCTAAAAAATGCCAGTACAGTGCTGTAATTTTAACGCCAGCATGATTTTGTGGACTATATTTTCCGGCAGCCGAACGAATACTGGTTACCAAAAGAGATATTAATCCTCCTATCAAATGCGCCAAATGCAGTGCTGTAATTACATAAAACAATGAACCGCTGTTATTACTCGTTCTGGGATCAACAAAATAAATGTCATTTTTTACCAACACCTTCCATCCTTCCCACTGCAAATAAGTAAATATTATTCCTAAAATCAAAGTGCTGAATATAAATAATGTAGCCAAACCACGTTTCCCCCTTTTGGTAAACATACTGCCCAATATCATGGTAATGCTGCTTACCACCAAAACAATGGAGCTTTGAGTGAATTGAGTAGGAATATCAAACTTAAACCAATTGCCTTCTGCCTGCCTTACAATATGATAAGAAGCAAACCCCCCAAAGAATATAAAAATGGCAAACATCGCTAACCACATCATAAATATCTTTGCTCTTTCCTTATCACGAGCTGTTGGCTCGGTGGAAATGGGCTTTTTTTCTATAAATTCTATCTTCTCCGTCATAAATTCAACCACATAAATATTTGTACCACAGGCAAATAAAGAAAACTACTGAACATTAAAGCAGATGCCGCCTTCATGCTTAAACTCTTATAAAGCCAAATGGCAGGTATCAAAAATGCCACCCCCGAAAGGCCAATAATTATTCCGGAAATAGGATTGGTATAACCCATGAAAACAGGAATAACACTCACGGGAATAAGAAATAAGGTATAAATAAATATCTGAAAAGCGTTTTGTTTGCTATGGCCTGATTTAAAAGGTAATAAACTAAAACCGGCCTTCGCATAATCTTCATTTAATCTCCAGGCGATGGCCCAAAAATGAGGAAATTGCCACATAAACTGACCTGCAAATAATAACATAGCAAAATAATCAATGGTTCCTGTTGCAGCAACATAACCCAACATTGGGGGAAGTGCCCCCGGAATAGCCCCAACAAAAACAGCAATGGAACTCATTCTTTTAAGCGGTGTATAAACAAAGGCATATAAAACCAAGGAAGAAACACTCAACAAAGTACAAAGTGGATTGGTGCCAAACCATAATAACAAGGTACCGGTAACTGCAAAAATGATTACTAGAATATAGGCCTCCAAAACGGACATTTTATCCTTCGGCAAGGGCCTTTGCATGGTTCGTTTCATCATTTTATCCAATTCTCTTTCGAAAATTTGGTTTAGGCCATTGCTTGCTGCGGTAATACAAAAACCACCAACTAATAAAGCAACAAAAGTTTTTACATTAAAAATACCTCCAGCAATAAGGTAGCCCAAACCAGCTGAAACAAGCACCAATAGAGATAAGCGGAGCTTGGCAAAGGCAATATAATCCGATATTTTAAGGGAAGGTTTTTCTATTTGTACTGAATTCTCTGCCAACACCTGTAGGAATAATTATCTAAAACTTTGCAAAACTAATGTTTTTGAGTGAATCCGTGAGGAATCTTAACAAAAAAGACCTATTGATTTTTTTTGTACTTTTGCCATCCTTAAATGTTACATGGAGAGATGTCCGAGTGGCTTAAGGAGCACGCTTGGAAAGCGTGTGTACTCCTAAAGGGTACCGTGAGTTCGAATCTCACTCTCTCCGCCAAAGAAATGAAGCCCAACTTGTTGGGCTTTTTTCATATCACCCAACTCTGGTCAAGCCTTGCTTGAATAAGGGTTGGGTGATATGAAAAAAAACAGTGGAGCTGCTTCATTTCTTTGAATAGCCTCCCCCTTAAGAGATCACCGAGCATAGCAAGTCAATCTCATTTATCAGAAATAGCTGATTGTTCTGCCCTTTCGCCTCTTAACGACTTTAAGAACTGCTCCCCCACTTTCATTTTATCCGTTTCGTTCCCCAATAAAAACATCAATTTGGTAACCGTTGCTTCCAAGGTCATATCGGCACCACTTAAAACTCCCAACTTTTTAAAGGCTGCACCCGTTTCGTATTTACCTTGTTCCACAGTCCCTTGTATACATTGAGTAATGTTTACAATAATAATTCCTTTATTTTTTGTGGCTTCCATCCAGTTAAAAAACCAAGGTTCTAAGGTGGCATTTCCTGCACCAAAGGTTTCTAAAATAATTGCCTTTAATTCAGCAATATTGCTCATCGCCTCCACTACCGTTTGAGTAATTCCAGGAAAAATTTTTAATACCACTACATGCGGATCCAAGGTATCATAAAACTTGGTTTCACCCATATGAATAGGCTCAATGGCATGATCCATGTACTCTATTTTCACACCTGCTTCGGCCAATAAAGAATAGTTGGGACTCATGTAGGCATTAAACTGACTGGTACTAAATTTAAAAGTACGGTTAGCTCTGTACAATTTAAATTCAAAATAAATAGATACTTCAGGTACCCGGGGCAAACCATCCTTGGTTTTAGCCGAGGCAATTTCTATAGCGGTAATAATATTTTCCTTCGCATCCGTTCTAATCAACCCCAATGGAATTTGTGATCCGGTAAAAATCACAGGCTTCTTTAAATTTTCAATTAAAAAACTTACCGCCGAAGCCGAATAAGCCATTGTATCCGTTCCATGCAACACCACAAATCCATCAAAATGATGATACTGTGCCTCAATAATTTTAGTGATCTTAATCCAATCGGAAGGAAGCATATTGCTACTATCCTTTGGTTCATCTAATGTATGTACTGTTACCTCAGCATTTACTTGTTGAAGTTCAGGAATAAAATCAACTAATTTTTCAAAGTTTACGGGCTTTAAAGAATCTGTTTCCGGATCAATAAAACTACCAATAGTTCCGCCGGTATAAACAATTAAAATTTTACTTTTTCCCATTCATCTATTTTAAATATTGTAATTGCATTTTGCGAAGTTTTTTCACTCACTTGTTCTAATGATAAATGAAAAATATCTGCAAGCTTAAGAGCTACCAAACTGGTATAACTACTTTCATTTCTTTTGCCTCTATGGGGCATAGGTGCCAGATAAGGAGAATCCGTTTCCAATACAATTCTATCCATGCCTACCACTGAAACAATATTTGGTAATTGAGAATTTTTGAAGGTAATTACTCCACCAATTCCCAAATAATACCCCATATCAATAATTTCTTTAGCTTCCTCCAGGCTTCCACTAAAACAATGGAAAATTCCTTTGTTCTTACAATCCAATTGAGTTTTTAAAATATCAATAATAATCCGAGTGCTTTCTCTGGAGTGAATAGAAATGGGCAAATTCAATTCATTAGCCCATTGCACCTGGGTTAAAAATACTTCTTCCTGCTCTTTTGCAAAGGATTTATCCCAATACAAATCAATGCCAATTTCACCTACTGCAACAAATTTACCACTATATAACTCCTGCTTAATAACAGACATCTCTTCCAAATAATTTTCCTTAACGGAACATGGGTGCAGCCCCATCATAGGAATTAACAAATCAGGATTTCTTTTTACAGCTTCTTGCATGGGCAAAATGGTAGATCGATCTACATTTGGTAATAAAATTTTATTCACTGCAGCAAGCTGGCACCGAGCAATTACCTCCTCCCAATCAGGCAAAAAACTATCCTCATATAAATGCGAATGTGTATCAATCAACATGCAACAAAGTTATTGAAAAAATAAGGACTGAGTTGTATCATCAAGCATATTCAACTTTCCAATTCTCTTTGGCTGCCTAGCGGGCTATTCGCAGTACTCCTCAGTCGCCCGGCATAGACCGGAACTCCTTGCGGGGTACTTGCTGCTATCCCGGGCAGGGATTGGCACAAAATGAACTACATCCATATTTCTTAGAAATTGTTGCGAAAGTGCACCTCCAACTCAATGGAATAATTCGAAAAGGCAGTTTA
>JBEIQI010000200.1:0-5883 GCA_040376605.1 Flavobacteriales bacterium
AGTGAGGCGGTAACTGATGTTTTCCATGGCATCGCCGTCCTTGTAGAGATTGTCGTCCACCCAGGAATATGTGTTTTGACCGGAAGCCGGAATTTCAGTTAGCCTGCTGTAAGCAGCATCTTCCTCCTTTTTTCTTGAAATTTCGTAGGATGTAACACCGGATTCTTCCGAAATCTTCCACTCAATGCGAATGTCAGCACCCTGATAGGTGGCGGTAAAAGACTGCATCTGCAACTGAAAAGATGCCAGAAACAGCGCCACCACGGGTAAAAAGAAACGGATTTCCTTTTTGTTTTTAATTGCATCTCTTATAAATGTACTGGAAATTTCTACTACAGGTGCATCTACCATTTTTACATTTGGATGATCTTTAAATTTTTGTGTTGAATAACCAGGTCTTGGATAAACATATACTTCGTAATATTCTAATATAGTTTCATAGTTTTTCCATTTCCCAAAACTATCTAAATTATCTTCTCCCATAATTAATACAAAATCATGAGTCGGATATTTTTCATTTAAATGTGCCAGGGTATGAATGGTATAATTTGGTTGAGGTAAATCAAATTCAATATTGGATGCTTTAAATTTGGAATAATCATCAATGGCCAGTTGTACTAATTCGTATCGTTTATAATCATTCAATAAGTTGTTTTTTGTTTTTAATGGATTATGTGGAGTAACCACAAACCAAATCTGTTCAAGATCGGTGAATTCGGCAAAATAGTTGGCTAATGCCAGATGCCCTATGTGAATAGGGTTGAAGGATCCAAAAAATAAACCGACTTTCAACTAATCAGGAGTTTGAAACATTTATTGGATTTTTAGGCTTGATATAATTTTCATACACAAACCAACCGGTTGAAAATACACCAATCACTACACTTAAAATAAGCATGAAGGTGAACCAATCCTGATACTGTTCATAATAAAGAATATTTAATAGGATTCCGGCACCAATTAGACGAATAATTTCTAGTGGAAATAATTTTGTTTTGTTCTCCAATATATAGCCACATGATTGAATGGTAAGAATAATCAAACCTAAACAGGCTATTTGATAAAATAGACTCAGTTGATCAAACTCCATGATATATTTTACCAATCCTCCGGACAATGCAATAAATTGAATGAGTACGTATATTTTCATATTCATGCTCACCGGCTTTGGATTCACTTTCGGTTGATTCACATAATATTCTTTAATGAGATTACCTAAGTAAGATGGACTTTTAAAAATAAGGGTGAATTTTTTCCAAATACTTTTTTCTTTTTGAGCACCAATGGCCATTTCTTTATAAAAATGAAGATTTGCATAGATGGGATCCAGGCTTGTATGTCCTGCTGTAATTCCATAATGTGGCTCCTCAACTTCTTTTGCAAAAGTTCCGAATATCCTATCCCAGAAAATAAATACCGCAGCATAATTTTTATCGAGGTATTGAGGATTCGTTGCATGATGAACCCTATGATGAGAAGGAGTATTAAAAATAAACTCAAACCAACGTGGCATTTTTTTGATGGCCTTGGTATGAATCCAATATTGGAAGATGGTTACGAAGCCGCCAACCCCACCAATTACTTCTACAGGAACGCCAGCAATGGCTAAAGGCAAAAACATCCAGAAGGACAGAAACGCATGGAACCAACTTTGGCGAAGTGCCACCGATAAATTATATTGATCACTTTGATGGTGCACGATATGAGCTCCCCACATAACATTCCATTCATGCCCCCAGCGATGCGCCCAATAATAGATACAATCAAAAACAATTAAAGTTCCTACCCATACCCAAACATTGTCAATCGGTAGTTGTATCAAGGAGAAATGTTGAAAGGTAAGGCTGTATAAGCCTAACATGGCCAGGGTTAAAATTAAACTAATGGTTTGTTGTCCGATACCAATATTAAGATTCGTAATGGCATCGTTAAAATTGTAATATTTCTTTTTATGTGCATATCCATACCATAGTTCAAGACCAATGGTTAAAAAGAAAAATGGAATTACATAAACAATGTATTCTTTCATGGATGTTGTATAGCTTTACTGGTTAAAGATACCAATTTTTTTACTTTTACAGAATTCAATTGAAGACATTGCGTTACATTTTACTTATTTTAAGTTTTGCGGTTTCGGGTCTGTTAAATGCACAGATGGTTCGAATTTATTTTTCTGATAAAGGGGAAATAATTACGGGGGATTTGAGCTCTCAACCGGTCTATGCACCTTATCTAGATGCTATACGTTCAGAAGTGGATTCTGTTTGGATGACTTCTTCCTGGCTCAATTATGCCTTAGTTGAATGCAAAGGAAATATTGAAAATTTGACCAATTTTTCATTTGTAAAATCTATTGAGCAAGTTGTTCCTATGCAATCTATATCGTTACAGGAAAATAATTTTAAAACAGATTCTGTTTCTCCTGAAGCGCTTGATCGACATCGTCAATGGCAATTAGATACCTTGGGTTACCCATATTTTAAAAATCAATCGGTTAATGGAGAAGGCATTGTGATTGCCATTATCGATGCAGGGTTTACCTCGGCCAACGAAAGTAAAGCATTTTCCGAAATATTTGCATCGAAAAGAGTTTTACGTACCTGGGATTTTATTGAAAATGATTCCAATGTATATAGAGGCTCCTATCATGGTACAGCGGTTTGGAGTTGCATAGCAGGTAACATGGATTCGAAACCAACAGGTTTGGCTACAGGTGCTTCTTTTATTTTATTGAGAAGTGAAGATCAGAAAACTGAAACCATGGCCGATGAGGATCGATGGATACAGGCCATTGAAAAAGCGTATGAATGGGGAGCTGATATAGTAAACAGCTCAGTGGGTTTCACCAATATTTTACATACACGTGATCAACTCAACGGGCAAACACTTATTTCAAAAGCAGCCCAAATTGCTACTGATAAAGGAATGATGGTAGTGGTGTCTGCAGGTAATGAGTGGATCACTCTTTGGAAAACATTATCCGTACCAGCAGATGCAGAAGGGGTAGTTGCGGTGGGTGGAATTGATAAACAAGGAAATCATTCCTATTTTAGTTCGGTAGGTCCCACGGCAGATGGCAGAACAAAACCCGATGTAGTTGCTCCCGGAACTTGCGTAATCGCAAAAGGAAATGAATTCACAATGGGCAGCGGAACCTCCTATGCTGCGCCTTTGGTAACCGGTTACCTGGCCTGCATGCTTCAATTGAAAGGGAAGCAAATATTTACAAAAGATAGTTTAAAGTTATATAGTAGTTTATATCCTTACTTCGATTATGTTTTTGGTTACGGTGTACCTTTTGCCCCTTCTCAAATTACCTTAACGGATAAAAAGCAAACACAATTTGCCATTCCCGACATCGATAAACAAAAAAGAACCATTTCAAATAATATTGTTTTTAAGGCCATGGAATCGAAAGGCACCAAAACCTATTTTTTGAAAATTATTGGATCGGATGGAAAAATAAAATTTTCAAAATCTATTCATTTGAATGGATCGGAGCAGTATAAAATTCCCATTACCCGACGTAAAACTTTGTTTAATTATTCAAAATATTTTAATCCTCAACCAGAGGATAAATGGATCTTTAGAGAGGGGAATTGTTATTTTGAATACTAATGCTTTGATTTAGATGTAATTGCCTCAATTGATCAAGAACTTAGGCTAAAATATACAAGCGATTTGTTCAATGGGTCATGTTAAATTTCACATCTCTCCTTTTAATTATCAACTTATATCCTATCTTTATATATCTTAATTTTAGATATATGAAAAAAATATTCATTCTTCTTGCCGGAGTTGGTTTTACATCACTTTTTGCGCAACAGAACATCCTTTTTCAAAATACCAATCAAGGGAAATTCACTTTTGTTTCCGGAGATGAATTCGAATCTGAAATCAACTTCACCATGGGTGATGTGATGTCAAATATGGTGACCACTTCCAATGGAACGGCCTATACCATTTCAACCTTAAATGGAACACCAATTTTAGAGGCAGGTTATCCTGATTTACCTAAAATGACCTCATCAATTATAGTTCCGGATGATCAAAACATGCAGGTACAAGTGATATCTTCTGAATATGTTGATTTCAATAATATTGATATTGCCCCATCCAAAGGAACATTATCAAGAACCATTGATCCATCATCTGTTCCATTTAACTATGGTGATATTTATAATCATGATGTTTTTTATCCTTTTGATTTAGCGCATTTAGACCATCCCTTTATTTTAAGAGATTACAGGGCACAAACTATTACGGTGAATCCGATACAGTATAATGCACTTACTAAAACATTAAGAGTGTATACATCTATTCGTTTGGGGGTATCTGCATCAAATACCGAAGCAGAAAATACCATGGCAAGAAATGCCAATTCAACCACTGTTGAAAAAGAATTTAATAGTTTATATGGACAACGTTTTTTGAACTATAACAATGCTTCCCGTTATGCAAATGTTACTGATAATGGAAGTATGTTAATCATTTGTCATTCGCCTTTTGAAACCAATATGCAGCCATTTGTGGATTGGAAAATTCAAAGAGGGATGAAAACTGTGATGGTAAATACCACCACTACAGGAGGTACTTCAGCAGACATTAAAACCTATATTCAAAATTATTATACGGCCAATCCTGAATTAAAATATGTATTATTGGTAGGTGATGATGCTCAAATTCCGGCGGCTCAGCCTGGTGGAAGTTTTTATTTGGCAGGACCATCAGATAATTATTATGGATATTTATTAGGGGATGATCATTATCCTGAAATATTAGTAGGAAGATTTTCTGCCACTTCTCCAGCTCATGTTACCACCCAAGTTCAACGGAGCATTGATTACGAAAAAAATCCATCTGTTCAAGGATCCTTTGGAAAGAGTATTCATATTGGCTCTGCTGAAGGACCCGGTGATGATAATCAAATGGATTTTGAGCATCAACAAGGTTTAAGAAATGAATTAATGAGTTTTACCTATACGCAAGGTGATGAGTTTTATGATGGAAGTCAAGGAGGGCAGGATGCCCCCGGAAATCCCGGCCCAATGGATGTTGCTGATGCTTTGGATGCTGGCCGTGGCGTGATGTTATATACCGGGCATGGTTCTTCTTATTCCTGTGCCACTAGTGGATTTAGTACAACCGAGGTAGCCAATTTGCAAAATGCGGGTATGTTACCTTTTATTTGGTCAGTGGCTTGTGTGAATGGTGAATTTACAACGGCCACTTGTTTGGCAGAATATTGTTTAAGAAGTACCGATGGAACAGGACAACCCATTGGCGCTGTTGGTACACTCATGAGCACCATTAATCAATATTGGAATCAACCGATGGAAGGCCAGGATGAAATGGTGAATTTATTGACTCAATCGGTAGTAGGTTATGATAAAAAATCTTTTGGAGCATTATCTATGAATGGGTGCATGCAAATGAACGATGCTTACGGTGCTTCAGGTGCAGATATGACAGATACCTGGACCTTATTTGGAGATCCTTCTTTAATGGTTCGTACATCAACCCCCATGACTTTAACGGCTTCTCATATAAGTGCTGATGTACCGGGAATTACTTCGGTAATGGTGAATAGTAATGTGGAGGGAGGATTTGTTGCTTTAACCATGAACAATATTATCCTGGGAACAGGCACCATTTCCGGCGGAATTGCCAATGTAGTTATTCCTTCGGCAACTGAAGGAGATATCATTACCGTAACCGTTACTGCCTTTAATTATGTACCTCATATTGGAACGGTTACCATTACAGGTGCTGCTGCTGGTATCGATGAAAATAGTTTATCTGGCATTAGTATTTATCCAAATCCTACTTCTGATTTTATTTCTCTCCAAATTGTGAATGGCGTTACTGTTGAAAATATTTCGG
>JBEIQI010000083.1:0-11135 GCA_040376605.1 Flavobacteriales bacterium
ATCTATTATCCTGCAGGGTGGAAGGCATATATTGATGGTACAGAGACCGAAATTTTGCGTGCCAATTATGTTTTAAGAGCCTTATATGTTACCAAAGGCAAACATAAAATTGAATTTATGTTTGAACCAGCATCCTATAAAAAAGGAGAATTATACTCTTTAATCGCAAGTATTATTCTTCTTCTAGTTTTAGCAGGTGCTGCTTTTATGGAATATTCCAAAAGAAAAAAATCCAAAGCATAATTGAACCAGCTAGTTGCATTATTACCCATGAAAGGGCATTCTGAAAGAGTTCCCAACAAGAACTTAAAAAGTTTTGCAGGAAAGCCTTTATATCATGCAGTAGTTAAAACAATGCAACAATGTCCCGCTATTAGTAAGGTAATTATCAATACCGATAGTGAACTTATTAAGAAGGATGCTTTAGATAGCTTTGGTGATTTCATTGTTATACATGATAGACCAGCCGAAATTTGTGGCGACTTTGTATCTATGAATGAGATTATCCATTACGATATGCTAAAAAATGGCGGAGAAAATTTTTTACAAACACATTCTACCAATCCAGTGCTTAGTGCCAATACATTGAACAAAGCCATTGAGGAATATTTTAATAATATCCCCACCTTTGATTCAATATTTAGTGTAACCAAATGGCAAACACGTTTGTATTGGCAAGATGGTTCTCCAGTAAACCATAACCCAACTGAGTTATTGAGAACCCAGGATTTGCCTCCAGTTTTTGAAGAAAATTCGAATTTCTTTATTTTTTCCAAGACATCCTTTGAGGAAGCCGGAAAAAAAAGAATTGGGCTAAAACCAAAAATGTTTGAGGTAAACAAAATTGAAGCTGTTGATATTGATAACCCAGAAGATTTTATCATCGCAGAGCAACTATACACCCTGAAAAAATAATGAACTCGTATTCCAACATAAAAACATCCATTAAAGAAGCCATTGAAAAAGGACCCGTTGAATTTTTAGAAGGTCTTCAGGGTTATTCGGGTAAAAAACTCATAGCTGCATTACAAAGGGTTTCACAAGTTTGCTTGGATGCTAATACTTGCTATTTGGAAATTGGTGTATATAGAGGATTAACTTTAACCTCCGTGGGAAAAATTCTCCCACCAGAGGTGCAGGTATATGGAATAGACAATTTTGCTTTGTTTGATAAAGAAGGAAAAAATCAAAATATTATCAACGAAGCCCTAAAAAAACATCAGGTGAACAATGCTCATTTGATTAATGAAGATTATGAAGATGCTCTTGATCATTTAGAAAAATACATTGGAAATAAAAAAGTAGGGGTTTATTTTATTGATGGGCCACATGATTACCGAAGTCAATTAATGTGTCTTGAATTAGCTCGTAAACACCTGGCACCGGGAGCAGTTATATTTATCGACGACTCTAATTACGAACATGTACGTCAGGCAAATGCAGATTTTTTAGCATCCCATCCTGAATTTAAATTGGTATATGAAAATTATACCGAAATGCATCCTGAAAATTTAACGGATAATACAAGTGCCAAAGAAGGTTGGTGGGATGGGATCAATATAATGGTTCATGATCCCGAAAATAAACTCGAAAAAAAATATCCCCCAACGCAAAGGATTCGGATTAAATTTGAGAATGAACATATGATTCATGCGATGCAAGCCAATGTATTAGCGCCATTCACACATTATATGTTTCAATCCTTATTTACCTTTAGATTCATGGATTTTGCCAAAGCATTTGTGCTGTATCGAAGAAAGAAAAAAGCCTATTATAAAACGGGAATGTTACCCAAAGGAAAATTTATTAATTCCAATACCTATAGCGATGGTTTAAAAGAATGGATCAACCCCTCTATATAAAATACTAAATGATGAGTTTAAAAAATAAGTTAGTAAATAATCAGCTCACTGTTGGATCCTGGATCACCATTGGACACCAATCGGTGGTAGAAATTATGTTAACAGCTGGTTTCGATTGGCTTACACTGGATTTAGAACATTCCGTTATTGAGCTTACTACAGCACAAAACCTAATTGCGCATATTAAGCATGGTGGGGCGTCTGCTTTAGTTAGGGTAAGCAAAAACGAAGAGGTGATCATTAAAAGAATTATGGATGCCGGGGCAGATGGGGTAATTGTGCCTATGATTAATAGTGCAGATGATGCTATTCAAGCAGTGAACTTCGTAAAATACCCACCATTAGGAAAACGAGGAGTTGGTTTAGCCAGGGCTCAAAAATATGGAACAGGGTTCGACGAATATAAACAATGGTTGCATGATGAATCAGTTGTTATTGCGCAAATAGAACATATCCAAGCCGTAGAAAATATTGAAGCAATTTTGGATGTCCCGGGTATTGATGGTATCATGATTGGCCCATATGACTTATCCGGATCGATGGGTTTCCCTGGAGAATATGATAGAGCCGACGTGAAGGCCGCAATATTAAAAGTTGAAGAAGCGTGTAAAAAGAAAAATAAACCATTAGGATTTCATGTTATTCAACCCGATCATCAGCTAATGAAAGAGAAAATAAACAAAGGTTATCGCTTTTTGGCATTTAGTTTAGACTTCTATTTTCTAGGTGATAAAGTACGTTCAGAAATGAAGGAACTTCGTTCAAACATATAATTTCGAAGAGTTGTCATTGACCACAACCATACAAGGAGAATAAATAAAAATATGAGTAAAAAAATAGTAGTTTTAGGTGGAGCCGGTTTCTTAGGAAGCTATATCTGTTCCGATCTTTCTAAAAGAGGTTATCAGGTAATTGTTGGTGATATCAACAATTCAAACCATACTCAACAATTTGAATTTGTATCCGTAGATATCATGGATGTTCAGTCACTTGAAAATATCATCACCAAAGATGTTTTTGCTGTATATAATTTAGCAGGATATGCTAACTTAGACAAGGCAATCCACGAGCCATTTCAAACATTCAACCTGAATGTCATGGGCAATTTAAATATTCTTAATACTTGCATAAAAAACAATATTCAACATTATGTCTATGCAAGTAGTGCTTACGCCATGAATGATAAAGGTTCGTTTTATGGAATTAGCAAGCTCACTTCCGAAAAAGTAATTAAAGAATTTCATAAACGTTACGGACTCACTTATACCATCTTGAGATACGGAAGTGTTTATAGCGAAAGAGCTTATGAGAATAATTATATCTATAACCTGGTTAAAACAGCCATTAAATCAGGCGCTATAGAGCACTTGGGTGATGGAGAAGAAATAAGGGAATATATACATGCTGCAGATGCCGCTAAACTTTCAGTAGACATGCTGGAAAAGGAAGAATATAAAAATGAAATATTTATTCTCACGGGTGTTCAAAGCATGAAACGAAAAGAGGTATTCGAAATGATTAATGAAATTGCCGGAGGCAAAGTAAATATTCAACTTACCAAAGAAGGCTATGAACATCATTATAAAACTACTCCTTATACCTTCCAGCCTGAATCAAGCAAAAGATTAGTTGCCAATCCATTTATAGACATGGGACAGGGAATATTAGAATGTATGAAAGCCATAGAAAATTCAAATGAATAATTGGATCTACTTATCATACGAGTTGGCTCCAGAACTTAGCAATTACGGCGGTTCTACTGGCATTGAAATAGAGTGGTTAAGACGAATGGATAAGGGGGATACTAGTAATAATTCTGCCTTAAAACTATCATCTCATACCGGAACTCATATTGATTATCCTTTACATTTTTTTAAAGAAGGAAAAACTGGAAGTGATTATAAGGCAACCCATTTTGTTTTTAATAAAGTGGGTATCATCGATATAACCCATCGAAATATTTCTGATTATTTGATTAGTTCAGAAGACCTAGAGAACAGACTTCCCAATGATATAGATTGCTTAATAATCAAAACAGGATTCTGTAATGCAAGAAACGAAGAAAAATATTGGAAATACAACTGGGGATTTGCTCCAGAAACCGCCACATATTTAAAAACAAGATTTCCCGACATAAGGGCCATTGGATTTGATTGCATTTCCTTATCCGCCTATCAGCAAAGGGAAATCGGCCGAATTGCCCATAAAGAATTTTTAGAAAAAAATGACCTGCTTATCATTGAAGATTTAGACTTAAGATATGTGGACATAAATACCCATATGGTTCAACTCATTATTGCTCCTTTAAGATTTACCGGAGCGGATGGAGCACCTGTTACCATTATGGCAGAAATAAAATAATACTCATGGCAATTAAAGCAATATTATTTGATTTTGATGGAGTGATCCTGGATTCTCTGGATGTGAAAACCCAGGCATTTTATGATATGTATCTCCCATATGGCAAGGAAGTGGCCGAAAAAGCCGCCCGACATCATATAGAACATGGGGGAATCTCCCGATTTGAAAAATTTAAAATTTATCATAGCCAATTTTTAGGCATTGAATTAACCAGCGAAGAAATTGATCAATTAGCCAATCAATTTTCGGATATCGTATTTCATAAAGTAATTGCCGCCCAAGAAGTTAAAGGCATTCGGGAATTTCTAGACCATGCCCGGCACAAATATAAAATGTGGGTAATAACCGGTACCCCCACCGTAGAGATCGTTGAAATATGTAAGGCTACTCAATTTACGCAATACTTTCAGCATTTATATGGAAGCCCTGAGAAAAAAGATTATTGGACGAAAAAAATCCTGACAGAAGAAAATTTAACGCCAGAAGAGGTCCTTTTTATTGGAGATGCCACCACAGATTATTATGCCGCAATGGCCAATAATGTTCCTTTTATTTTAAGAGAACATAGTGATAACCTAGAATTTTTTAAAGATAAAGAAGTGATAAGAATAAAGGATTTTGTAGGATTTGATAAAATAATTGAGACCATGTAGGCTGCTCGTACAGCTGTCCGCAGACCGGCAGGGCTGGGTGCTCAAAAGACAAAACCAATTCGTATCTTTGCAGCTCATGAAAATATTACTTACATCAACCTCCTTTCAGGATACCCCTGGTAACCATCAAGAGCTTTTAAAAGCTACAGGTTATGAGGTGGATAATTTAAGAGGTCCTGTTAAAGCGGACGTTTTGTTACCTATCATAGGAAATTATGATGGGGTTATATGTGGAGATGACGAATATACTGCTGAAGTAATTGAGGCGGGGAAAAAAGGTCAGTTAAAAGTAATTTCAAAATATGGTATTGGTTTAGATAAAATAGATTTAACCGCCGCCAAAGAATGGGATATTCCTGTTACCAACTGTCCGGGAGTAAATCATACCACTGTTGCCGAACATGTATTTGCCCTTTTATTAAGTTTTGTAAAGCATATTCCTACCGAACTTGCACATACCAAAAATGGTGAATGGACCCGCTATACCGGAAATGAAATTTTTGGCAAAACCATAGGGATTATTGGATTGGGCAAAATTGGCAAAGAAGTGGCGAAAAGGGCTTCGGCATTTGGACTTACCATTATTGCTTTTGATCAATATTGGGATCAAGATTTTGCCAATACGTATCAAATAACCCAAGCTAATACCCCTAACGAATTACTCGCTAAATCAGATATTATTAGCTTACATACCGATTTGAATGCTCAAACAAAACATATTATTTCAACAGATAGAATAAAAAATATTTTAAAGCAGGATGCCATTATCATCAATACTGCCAGAGGAGAGCTTGTAGAACTAGAAGGATTAATCTGGGGTTTAAATGAGAAAAAAATAAAAGGATACCTAACGGATGTTTTGGAAGAGGAGCCTATGAAAAAAGACCATCCGCTTAAAAATTATTCCAATGTTTTTATCACGCCACATATTGGTTCTAGAACTTTTGAAAGTGTTGAAAGGCAAGGTACCATGGCTGTTGAGAATTTACTCAAATTTTTAAATAAGTAACAATTACCCATGATTGGTAAAATAAAAGGCTTCATAAAGAACCCTAAGAATAAAATAAAATATTTAATGTCTGAAATTTCACAGCGACGTTCTGCCAAACGTTATCGTGATTTAGATAAAGGCATTTATTATACCGAGAATGAAAAAAGATTATTAGAACTGCAGAATCAATACCAGGGCAAAAGGTGTTTTATTATTGGAAACGGACCAAGTTTAAATCATATAGACCTTACCTTATTAAAAAACGAATATACTTTTGGGGTTAATGCCATTTATACCAATTATGATAAAATGGGGTTCTACCCAACCTTTTATGTTGTGGAAGATATTTTTGTTGCTGAAGACCGGGCCCCAGAGATTAATCAATATAACCATGGAAAAAAATTCTTTGGGAACTATCTTAAATATTGCATACAGAATAATCCTGATACCTATTGGATGAATGTAGTTCTCTATGGTCAATACAAGGATTTTCCGCGATTTAGTGAGTTTGCTGCCAAAGAAATTTATGCCGGAGGAACGGTAAGTTATATCTGTATGCAATTAGCCTTTTATTTGGGATTTACAGAAGTATACCTGGTTGGATTTGATCATTCCTATCATATCCCGAAAGAAGCCTTATTAAAAGGAACTTCCATTACATCAACAGGTGATGATCCTAACCATTTTAAACCCGATTATTTTGGGAAAGGAAAAAGATGGCATGATCCGCAGGTAGATAGAATGGAAGAAGCCTATAAAAAGGCCAAATCTCACTACGAAAAAAATAACAGAAAAATATACAATGCCACTTATGGTGGTCATTTAGAGGTATTTGAACGCAAAGATTATACAACCCTTTTTAAATAACCCGTGGGAATAATTCAAAAAGGTTCATCCTTATCAACAGCCTATCTCATTATTGGGATCATGCTGGGTTTTGTTACTTCGGGTTTATTATTACCTAATTATTTTACGGAGGAGCAAAACGGAGTGATTACTGTTTTGAATTCGTACTACCTCATCTACAGTCAAATTGCTTTATTGGGTCTGCATACAACGGTTATCAGATTCTTTCCTCATTTCAAAAATGACGGCAATCGAAATAATGGTTTCTTAACTATTATGAGTTTAGTAATTTTTTGTTCATTAATATTGTTCTCGGTCTTTTTTATAATTAGTCTTTATTACGCTCCTTCGTTTTTCGCAAATTCTCCTTTATTTCAAGAATACTATTGGCTTGTTTTCCCCTTAACTGTTTTTACCGTTTATTTCTATTTGTTTGATGCTTATTATTCGGTTCGATTAAAAGGAACAAGAGGTTTTTTTTTTAAAAGATGTTTTACAAAGGGTTCTCATCATTATCCTAATGTTTGGTTTTATTGCATGGCAGTTTAGTTTCAATTTGTTTATTCTTATCTATTGCGCAGCCGTTTGTGTTCCAACCATTATATTTATGGTTTCCCTATTAAGGGAAAAACAATTTTCCAGGATTCCTAAAATGACCAACATATATTCGGAGAACTGGAGGTACATGACCAAAGTTTCTGGATATTCTCTTTTATTGGGCATAAGTTGGGTGGGAATAACCAATCTTGATGCAATAATGATTGAAAAAATGCTTGGATTAAAAGACGCTGGAATTTATGGTCGAAATATGTTCTTCGGCGCCTTGGTTGCCATACCTTATCGAGCTATTCATAAAATAGCTTCAGGTGTCATTTCCAATTCATTTAAAGAAAATAATATTGAAAATATCAAGGCAGTTTATTACAAATCCAGCCTTAATCAAATGGTCTTGGCATGTTTTATTTTTGCAGGAATCTGGCTTAATATCGGTAATGTTTACCATGTAATCCCAACCTCTTATGAAGCTGGCAAATATGTTATATTATTTATTGGGCTGGGTAATTTTTTTACCATGATCGGCGGCGTTAATACAGCTGTTATAAGCTTTTCACCATATTATAGGTGGAACACCATTTTTGTAGCCATATTGCTCATTTTAGTGGTGGTTACGAATTTAATATTTATACCGATTTATAATATAACCGGGGCTGCATTAGCTACAGCGATATCACTTTTCTTGTACAATTTAATGATGTATATTTTACTATTTAAAAAGTATAAGTTCCAACCTATACAATATCGACATATCTGGATATTAATATCGGCAGGATGCAGTTACCTTGTGGCTAATTACATTCCAACGATACAAACTTCATTTATCGTGGACATATTGGTTAGAAGCACTGCCTTTAGTATTTTATTCGGAGCTATTGTTTTAGGTGGGAAATTATCACCTGACATCAACGGGATGGCCATGGGATTAATTCGTAAGGTGATTAGAAAATAATTATCTAATTAACCCTAACAATATTAAATAGACATTCATCATTGGGGGTACTGGTATTAGGAATAGTAGCAGGTGCACCCGAATTATGAAACACTCCTACACTAATTGTTGCACCGGCCTAAAAATAACCAATATAGGACGTGGATACTCTTTTAGCATTAGTAACGTCGGTACAAGCAACCCAAACCGGATGATGAGTAGAATTAATATTAAACCAAGTCCCAAAAATTCCATTATTAACCGTATAAAAAGACATAGTAGTATGTAGCGAGTATATCCCAGCATCAAGTATAGTTGCCGTTCCAGTAGCATTATTAAATAATATATTGGTCGAATCAATACTATTCCAAGTATCTACTCCAACCCCTACTAGAACTACATTATCCGCAATCGTTTGAGTGGTTGCTTTCTTTCTCAAAAACAAATAAGACGGAGTAATGGATGTACCGGCCGGCCAGGCTGGACCTGTTGCTCCTGTTGCTCCTGTTGCTCCTGTTGGACCCGCTGGCCCAGCTGGACCCATTGAGCCGATTGGACCAGGATTGCCGCTATTTTCTGCATACAACGCATAAGGAACACTCACAAATTGCTGTGTCCCCATACTTAAATAACTTGTGCCGCCAGTTGGATCAAGTAGCAACTCACAATAATATGGTCCTGCCGCCCAATCGATTGCTGAAAAAGTTCCAGATAAGACACTCCCTTGACCAATGACTAAATTTACTAAACCTAAATTTGAGGTGGTTGGGGCAAATGATTCGGAATATACCACAGAGTTCCAGTTGGAAATCCCTGATGGATACTAACCTTCATTCCCACTGGGGCATTGCTTATTACATTTCCTAAATTATCTCTAACAACAGCCTGGTAATTGATCCCTTGGGGAGCTTGACCAAAACCACCAATCATTATCAAAAAGGTGACAGAAAATAACAGAATATATTTTTTCATTTATAAAATATGGGTTAGATTGAAATTACCTTGTAATAATAAGGAAGATTATTGAGGTTTCAAATCCGCCTTTATGAGCTCCGTCACCAAATTAGCCCCTTCCTCATCTAAGTGATTATAGTCTTTGAAGTACTTATCATCAATAATCATATGTCCATAATCCAGTACCTTAATCTGTTTGGCTGCTAACTCCAATTTAACACCATCATAATACTCTATAAAGTTATTAGGAATCCGTTTTAAATAATCTTTATGTAATGGAACATTTACTAAAATCAATTCCACATTCTTCTGTTTAGTTAAATCTACTATTGAGTCCAAATATTGACGAGCAATCGTTGATATCCCAATATTATTGGTATCCTTGTCAAAATAGTGTCGCATAATGGTTCCATCCAGATTGGCACGTTGAATGCCTGGTTGGAGTTTTACAAATCCACCCATATATTTATGGTGATTGGTATGCGGATACACCATCATGTTTTTAAACCAAACCTGATAGTACTTGTAAACATCCAAGTCCACTCCATGAAAATCAGCTATTCCCATAATTGGGTAGATTCTATTTAAAACATCTGTAGTGGCAACATCCCCTTTAAATATCCCATCTAAATATGCCGAAAAACTCGGATAAGAAAAACTCAAAATAACCTGTTTGATCCCGGAATTATGCGCTAAGAGGTACTTTAATTTATAATAAGAAATGATATACGACTCGGAATTTTGAGCAGTGTTTTTACAATGCGGAATTAATGCCGGATTAATCCCTGTCATTAATCGAGAATCTCCAATCACTAAAACCTCCGTATCCGTTAACAAAGGGGCTCGTTTCAGTTGCATTCTATTAAACATAAAAATGCCCCCCATGAGCAAGAGCACAAGTCCTAAAAAAACCAATATTCTTAATATAAATACCCTCATGGTTAAAACTGGAAATAATAAAATTGTTGTTCGGCGCCGTAATAATATAATATCAAAAACGTAAGTACAAGATACAAACTCCATCTCAGAGGCATCGGAAGTTTAGGAAAATACAAGGTGTACTTTTGTTTTCTTTGAATCCACTCCCAACCCATCATAAGTATCACCAATGGAATATAAGCCAACTTCCCCGGCATTTCGAAAATGGAAACGTTAAACAAAGAAGTAATATATTGAAAAGCATGAGGAATAGTATTGGCCCGAAATAAAATAAAAGTGATAATAATAAAAACAAAAGTGAGACCTATACTTAAATTCTCATGCAACCTTTTACCGATCTTTGCCTCCACTTTCTTCCTTTTCTTTTTTGTAAACGTTTCATAAATAATAGCCATGCCGTGAATGGATCCAAACAATACATAATGCCAGCTGGCACCATGCCATAATCCACTTAAAAAGAAGGTGATAAATATGCATATAAACATACCGGCATTACCCCAATTTCGCAACGCAGTGTATGCAGGTGTAAAAACATAATCGTTAAACCAACTGGAAAGAGAAATATGCCATCGTCTCCAAAAATCGGTAATATTCTTACTTAAAAAAGGATGATTAAAATTCACCATTAGCTCAAACCCTAAAAGCTTTCCAATCCCCATCGCGATATCCGAATAACCGCTAAAATCGGCATAAACCTGAAAGGCAAAATAGAAGGCTCCCAATAATAATGTACTTGCAGGATAATTGGTTGAATTATTAAAAATATCTCCAACGTATAAAGCACAAGTATCCGCTACAACCACCTTTTTAAAAAGGCCCCAAAGGATAAGTTTTAGGCCTTCAGTAGCTTGAACTTTATCAAACTTTCTTGTATTTTTTAATTGGGGCAATAAGTTGGAGGCTCTCTCAATTGGACCAGCCGCTATTTGTGGGAAAAAGCTGATATATACAAAATAGTTAACCCACTCCTTGGTAGGTTCCATTTTACCTCGATAAATATCCAACAAATAACTTATCAATTTGAAAGTATAGAAACTGATACC
>JBEIQI010000042.1:0-17076 GCA_040376605.1 Flavobacteriales bacterium
AAGTTGAGATAATAAAATTCATAAAAAACTAATTGGCAAAATCGTTTTTTAATAAATAATCGCAACGTAAAGCACCTTTACAAATTAACAAATGGCGAGACCTATCGGGGAGTTGAATAAAAAGCCTATAAAATCAACTCTTCCAAGGCAATAATTGCTATTTTTGCCGTTAATTATTTTGGTTCCCAAATTTTCACGTGAAGAGACTTTTAGTTTATATCATTTTCATTTTAGGTTTTACACTTCAATTAAGTGCCCAAACACCTAATGTTAAAGGACGGATTTCCGGTGAATTAGATTCAACGGTTGGGAAAGCAAACATTCTAATCAACAATGAAGTAGTTGCCATAAGCAATGATAGTGGATATTTCGAATTAACACTTCCCATCGGTGAAGATATTACCATCAAATTTACTCATGCCAGTTTCGAACCTTCCGAAAAATTAATTCGATTAAAGCCTGATGAAGTGAAAACCCTTCGTATTCAAATGAGCACTAAACAGCTTAATGAATACAAAGTAATGGACGATGGAAATAGAAATAGTTTTATGATTTCTATGGATCCAACGGTAATCGCTGTTATGGCCACACCAGGCGATCCGGTAATGAATATGATTAAGTCAGCCGGACTTGGTGTTGCCACCAATAATGAATTGAGTTCGGGTTATAGTGTTCGTGGTGGAAATTTTGATGAGAATCTTATCTATGTAAATGATGTAGAAATTTATCGACCATTCTTAGCCCGATCAGGCCAACAAGAGGGATTAAGCTTTATTAATTCGGATATGGTTCAAGCCATAGGATTCAGCTCAGGTGGATTTGAAGCAAGATATGGGGATAAAATGAGTAGTGTTTTGGATATTACTTATAGGAAGCCTAATAAATTTAGTGCTACGGCCATGTGTAGCTTTTTGGGCGTTAGTTTGCATATCGAAGATGCCATCATAAAAAATCGCTTAAAATATAGTATTGGTGGTAGATATAAATCCAACAACTATATCCTAAGCGGTTTGGATACCAAAGGAGAATATCAACCCAACTTTTTTGATTTTCAAGGAGTTATTACTTACGACATCAACGAAAAATTGGAGATATCGGTTTTAGGAGGCTATTCCGACAATAACTATCAAATGATTCCGAATACCAGAACAACCATATTTGGACATGTACAAGAAGCAAAACAGCTTACCGTATATTTTGATGGGAAAGAATCAACCCGATTTAAAGTAGGAAATGCTGCATTTACTTTTGCCTTTAAGCCTGATTATAATTCATCTCATAAATTCATTGCATCATTTTATAATACCCAGGAAACCGAAAATTTTGATGTTACCGGTCAATATTATTTAGGGGATATTGAATCTGATTTAGCGAATCCGGACTTTGGACAAGTAGTGAATACCGTTGGAGTTGGAACTTTTATGAATCATGCCCGAAATAGACTGGAGGCTTCCGTTTATAATGTTGAAACCAAATCAAAAATATTTATACCTGGAAAAAAATTCGGCGGTAAAAATAATATGACCTTTTCTTTTGGTATCCGTTACCAACATGAGGAAATTAAGGACAAACTAGATGAATGGAATATTCTGGATTCTTCTGGCTATATGCTTCCTTACTATGGAACCATGGATACGGGTGCTATTGTGATTGATGATCAACTCAAATCTAAAATCGAATTAAGTTCAAACAGGTTTATGGCTTATTATCAGCAAGGATTTGTTTGGTATACCAAAAAGAACCATCGACTAGCATTAACTGGTGGTGTTAGAGCACAATATTGGGATTTAAATGGTGAGTTTTTGGTGAGTCCACGAATTCAATTCGCTTGGAAACCAAACTGGAAACCCGATGTTTTATTCAGAGTTGCTGGTGGAGTTTATTACCAGGCTCCGTTTTACAGAGAGCTTCGCCAATTGGATGGTAATATTAATACCAATGTAAAGGCACAACGAAGCATTCATGGAATTATCGGCTTTGATTTTAACTTCAAAATTTGGAACAGACCTTTCAAATTTATTACAGAAGCTTATTTTAAATGGATTGATAATTTAAATCCTTACGAAATTGACAATATCAGGATTCGCTATTATGCCATGAATCAGGCACGTGGTTTTTCGGCTGGCGTTGATATGAAGTTAATGGGAGAATTTATCGAAGGTTTACAAAGTTGGATCACCATGAGTGTAATGACCAGTCAGGAAGACCTTAATGATGATTCATTTACTCCACCCGGAGGTGGACCTACCACATATCCTGGATTTATTCCTAGACCTACTGATCAGCGTTTTCAAATGGGCTTGTTCTTCCAGGACCATATTCCTAAAGTTAAAAGCTTAAGGGTGCATGTTAATTTATTATTCGGTAGTGCACTTCCATTTGGCCCTCCCAACGATAACAGATTTTCGGATACACTCAGGGCCCCGTTTTACAGGAGGGTAGATATAGGATTTTCATATGTTATTCTTCAACCCAATCGAGAAATAAAAAATCCGAAAAGCTTCTTTAGACATTTTAATAGCTTATGGGTATCCTTCGAAGTATTTAATCTTTTGGATATTAATAATACCATCTCTTATCTATGGATCAGAGATATTAACGACAGGCAATATGCAGTTCCCAATTATTTAACCCCAAGGTTATTTAATTTAAAGGTACAGGCTAAATTTGGAGGAACACCCAAGCAACAAAAGCCCGTTACTCAGAAATAACCATATGTCATTTTTAAATCTAAAGCGTCGGTTATTAGCCTTTAAATATGCTATTCAAGGATTAAAATGGGCGTTTTCATCACAGCCCAATCTTTGGATTCATTTATTGGCAACTATATGCGTAATAATATTAGCCTTTTATTTTCATTTAAAATCATTCCATTGGGTTATTTTGGTTTTTTGCATAGTATCGGTTTTTACGACTGAATTAATTAATACAGCAATAGAATGGCTTGTGGATAGTATTTATAAAGAAAGGCATCCGTTGGCAGGTAAAATCAAAGATGTAGCTGCGGCGGCGGTATTAATTACGTCATTAGGAGCTGCCATAATTGGCATCATTATCTTCTATCCTTATATAATGAAGGTTATATAAAATATAGGGTAAACCTATTGCTTAATAATTTTCAAACTTGAAAAAGTTGCTTGCGAATCTTCAAGAACCAAATAATAAATGCCGGGCACAATTGTGGTTAAATCAAGTTCTAGTGCATCTAGAAAAATCATGGACTTATTAAAAATCAATTTTCCAGTTAAATCATAAAGATTGACTTGATAATTTTGTGCATTCTCTAAACCCTCAATTCGTATTCCTTTGGATGTAGGATTTGGATATAATGTTACATTCATTTCATTATTAACATCACCAGCTAATACATTACTGCAAAAATTAATATCCGGAGATAATTCAATAAAGCCTTGAGGATTGAGTGTCTTTCCAACAAACCCAGGAAAATTTACAGAGAATTTTTTTGATCTGAATGTAATATTTCCACTTAATGGAATGGTAGTTCCTTGGTTAACAGGTGCACCGGCATTGAGCGGTGTTTTGTACTCCCAAACAATTTCATCCAAACTATCCACTTCTAAAGTATAGCCTTTTCTTCCGGAACAAATGAGTGTATTTCCATTTGGTAACCTTTGAGAACTACTTACCACAGCACAAAACATAGATGCCGGATTGGGGGTGGTATAGGAGTAATCAAATCCAACAGGCAGAAAAACATTGTTAAGCATTTGGTATTCGTGATTCAAAGTATCATATATAGGTACAATTATATTAGAGGTAGAAACTCCTGGTTGAAACCTATTATTAAACAACATAAGATGATTTCTGTCAGGATGACCCATTGGTAATTCTTCTCCCATCCAATGAATATCATGTTGAAATCCTAATTGTCTATCATTACTGTCACCACGTCCGTAAACTTCGGGATTACCCCAGCGAAATAAAAGATCGCCTCCCTTACCGCTGATACCACCTGTATGTCCGGATGCCTCCATTGAATTGGTGCTATGATCAATAATCCAAACTTCATTTAAACTTGGACTTGAAACAATCAACTCATCGAGCTCTTCATTGTAGTCAATAGAGTTAAAATGCAACCAATCTGCATAAGGGGATTGATAAATAAAATTCACATCAATTAATTCTGGATGATTGTCAATCACTCCATAATTCGCTTTTGTTGAATCATAATCCTGTATTAGATGATCCCAGGCATGCCATTCCCATACAATGTTTCCACTGTCTAAACCGATAGGTTCAACTTCTATTAAATGGTCGGGCCATAATTCGTTGTCCAATAATAAAGAGGAATCTCTTCCTGCGGAAATACAGTCAGCATAGTTTTTTCTTTCCCATGCAATTAAAACCACATTTCCGTTGGGTAATACAGCAAAATCATGGTGCATTCGTACCATTGAATTACTGTAGGTATAAGTCCATAATAAATTATTATCCCAATCTCGATGCTCTATCCGCTGGCCACCGCCACCGCCCGTAATATCCGAATTAACATAACCATTATCCATCTTAGCCATGAATAATGATCCATCCTCCATTAAATGACAAGAATTCGAAGGACCAGCCGAATTATCCACCCATTTGTGAACTACTTCACCACAATTATTTAACAAATAAGCCGTACCCTGATTTTGCGGGTAGAGCAGAAGATACCCATCGAGGGCTTTATTAGGTTCGTATGATAATACCCCTACAGTATGGCTTTGAGCATGAAGGATACCCGACATTACGATCAGGTAAACCACTATCAATGTATTTTTCATCTAAGTGTTGTGAAATGCTAAGATACTAAATAGACTAGATTCAGGATAAAAACGAAAAACCGGCTGAAATTCAACCGGCTTTTCGACCCTTAACCTAATCTATGCGAAGATTGTTCTAGAAAAACATTGGTGTATTATGAATCCTCCACTTATTGATTCAATTATATAGATGAGGCATTAGCCTCCATTGGTTGCTTGAGGGCATAAAAAAAAATCAATATATTTTTAAGTCATTGATAATCAAACATAAAAAATAAACAAAAGGGGCCTTTTTTTATTTCTTAGGCCTATCTTTGAAAAAAAAATTCCATGAATTATCAATTTATAAAGGTTAACCAATTGGGTGGTGTATTAGAAATAAGGTTAAATCGACCCGAAGTGCTCAATAGTTTTGTAATGCCTATGGCCAAAGAACTTCAGGAAGCTTTGGATATAGCAGCGTCTAATAAATCTATCCGTTCGGTCTTATTAACCGGAGAAGGCAGAGGGTTTTGTGCAGGACAGGATCTGGCAGAAGCCATTCAAGACAATGGGCCCAAAATCTCCGAGATTGTTCATAAAACCTATAATCCCATTATTACCAAAATCAGGGACCTGGAAAAGCCCGTTATTTGCGCTGTTAATGGAGTTGCCGCAGGTGCCGGTGCCAATATTGCCTTTGCATGTGATATTACCCTAGCAGCCGAATCGGCCACCTTTGTTCAGGCTTTTAGTAAAATTGGACTTATTCCAGATAGCGCTGGTACCTATTTCTTGCCACGTTTGATAGGGGTTCAAAAGGCTACTGCCCTTATGATGCTCGCAGAAAAACTTCCAGCCGTAGAAGCAGAAAAATTAGGCTTGATATATAAAGTAGTGGCCGATGCAGAACTCTATAACGAAGCATTCAAAATAGCCGATTCATTGGCCAATATGCCAACTGTCGGTTTGGGTCTAACCAAAAGAGCCATTAATTTGGGCCTCAATAATAACCTCATTCAACAATTGGAAGTAGAGGCTGTTTTGCAAGAATTAGCCTCCGAATCCTACGATCATAAAGAAGGAGTTAAAGCATTTTTAGAAAAAAGAAAACCAGAATTTAAAGGAGAATGAAGATAGGTGTAATAGGTGCCGGTGCCATGGGATCAGGAATTGCCGAGGTGGCAGCTACTGCCGGAAATCAAGTTGTTTTATTTGATAGTTTTATTGGGGCCCGTGATAAATTTCAAAAAGGTTTAGATAAAAACTTAACCCGATTAGTCGAAAAAAACAAGTTGACTATTGAAAAGGCAACTGAAATTAAATCGAATATTCAATTTGTTACCCATCTGGATAATTTTAGTGGATGCCAGTTGATAATCGAGGCAATCATTGAAAATTTAGAATTAAAACAAGAAATATTTAATGAAATTGAACAATTGGTGGATGAAAATTGTATTCTCGCTTCCAATACTTCTTCACTTTCAATTACGGCTATTGCCGCAGCCTGCTCAAAACCATCACGATTTGTAGGCATACACTTTTTTAATCCTGCTACCATAATGCCTTTGGTAGAAATTATCCCGGGCGTAGATAGTGATCCGGAGATATTAATGCAAGCTAAAAATATCATTGATAGTTGGGGTAAAACAACCGTTATTGCTAAGGATACCCCAGGATTCATTGTAAATAGAATTGCACGTCCATTTTACGGTGAATCCATCAGAATATACGAAGAAGGTGTGGCTGATTTTGTTACCATCGATTGGGCCCTTAAAACGTTGGGAGGATTTAAAATGGGTCCATTTGAGTTAATGGATTTTATTGGTAATGATATCAACTTCACTGTAACTGAAACTATTTTCAAAGAATTCTGGAATGATCCAAGGTACAAACCTTCTTTCACTCAAAAAAGAATTGTGGAAGCTAAACGGCTAGGACGCAAAACAGGAAAGGGATATTATGACTACTCCGAAGGCGCAATAGCTCCATTACCTAACACGAATATTGAATTGGGAACAATGATCATGAAAAGAGTGGTGGCCATGCTGATCAATGAGGCAGCGGATGCATTGTTCCTGAATATCGCTACAGCTAAAGACATTGATGATGCAATGACCAAAGGAGTCAATTATCCCACAGGACTTTTAAAATGGGCAGATGAATGGGGAATTCAAAATTGTGTGGATATATTGGATCAACTTTACCATGAATATCATGAAGACCGCTATAGAACCAGTCCTTTATTACGAAAGTTAGCCAAGGAAAGAAAAACAATTTATCAATAAATTCTATGGAAAATAAATCATTAGCTACCCAAGTGGTAGATAAAATGTATAACAATGATCCATTTAGTATTTGGCTGGGAATTGAACGGGTTGAAGAATCAGAAGGAAAAAGTATCCTAAGAATGACAGTTAGAAGAGATATGTTAAATGGTTTTGGAATTATTCATGGAGGAGTTACCTTTTCGTTAGCAGACAGTGCCCTTGCATTTGCCTCCAATTCGCATGGAATTCAAAGTGTATCTATTGATAATTCAATCAACTATTTCGAACCAGCCAAAGAAGGTGATGTTTTAACAGCCACTACGGATGAAATAAGAATTACCAATAAAATAGGTCTCTATCATATTACCATTACCAACCAAACAGGCAGTAAAATTGCCCTTTTTAAAGGAATGGTGTACCGTACCGGAAAACCTTGGTTTATCAACGAACATCCAAAAACATAAATTCGGTTAAAATTCGCATAGTTGCACAAGGGTCTATTAACTTTATCAAAACATTTCTATGATAACCTTTGCAAATATTCCTGAAACATCAAAAAAAAGAATCGTAATTATTGGTGCTGGATTTGCCGGATTGTTATTAGCTCGTAAAATCGATAAAACAATTTATCAGGTGGTACTTCTTGATAAGAATAACTACCACCAATTTCAACCTTTGTTTTATCAGGTGGCAACCGCCGGATTAGAACCTTCCGCCATTTCATTTCCACTTCGTAAAATTTTTCAAAAGAAAAAAGATATTCATATCAGAGTTTGTGAAGTAAAAGAAGTTTTACCATCAGAGAATGCTATACTCACAGATATTGGAAGATTTAATTATGATCATCTGGTAATCGCTACCGGAGCTGATACCAATTTTTATGGGAATCAGGAAATCAAACAAAATGCCATGCCCATGAAATCGGTTTCAGAAGCATTGTATATTAGGAACCAGGTATTAAGTAATTTCGAAATGGCCTTGGTAACCAAAGATGATGAACTTCGAAAATCTTTATTAAATATTGTGGTGGTTGGAGGTGGTCCTACAGGAGTGGAAGTTTCGGGAACCTTGGCGGATATGAAAAAAACCGTACTTCCCAAAGATTATCCTGAGCTTGATTTTAATTTAATGACCATCACGCTGATCGAAGGCGGAGATCGACTTCTTGGTTCGATGAGTGAAGTTTCATCGAAGCATGTAAAAAAATTCCTGGAAAAAAGAGGCGTGAAAGTTTTGGTTAATACTCGAGTTTCCGGATTCGATGGAGATATCCTTAGTTTTACCAATGGTGAAACTATCGTTACCAAAACCCTTATTTGGGCTGCAGGTGTTAAGGCGACACTCATTCCTGGAATCGATCCGTCATGTATTCATGCCTCCGGAAGAATTTCAGTAGATAAATATAATCTGATTGAAGGTTATGAAAATATTTATTCCATCGGTGATGTTTGTATTAGTTTAGAAGATCCCAAATTTCCAAAAGGGCATCCACAAATTGCCCAGCCCGCTATGCAACAAGGTGTTTTATTGGCGTCCAATTTTAAAAACAAAAGTTTATCCAAACCCTTAAAATCATTTAGCTATAAAGATCTGGGATCAATGGCAACGGTTGGACGAAACTTCGCAGTAGTTGAATTACCCTTTTTTAAATTTCAGGGATTCAGGGCCTGGTTATTTTGGATGTTGGTTCACTTAATGTCTATTGTTGGTGTAAAAAATCGTTTGCTCATTTTTATTAATTGGGTTTGGAATTATATTTCATACGATCAATCGCTTCGACTTATTATTAAACCCAGACATAAGGAAATTGAATAAATCATTCCCTACCGATTGCATTAACATCCTACAACATTTCCCAAAAACAGTGAAAAAGATTTAAACGCAATATCCCCTATGATACATTTTTAAGGTACGTAAGTTAGATTTGCTCCACAATCATCCAATATGAAAAAACCATTACCCATTGTAGTTATCATTTTTTTGTTTTGCGGAAATCTTTTTGCACAAAACCGTTGCAAAGGGGTTGTAAAAGATACCGAAGGAAAGCCCCTTGAATTTGTAGCCGTAATGCTCACCAATTATGCTGACTCCACTCAGTTTATTGGTACCGCCACCGACACGGATGGCAAATTCGAATTCAACAATTTTAATTATTCAAGTTATTTTTTAACCGCCTCTGTGCTAGGTTATACCAATTCATCTACTGCGGTAATTACCAATGGACAATTAGATACCTTAACCATTGTGTTAGCTCAATCAACTACCACAGTTAATGAATTTACCTTCGAATCAAGACAAAATAAAATTGCAATGGAACCCGGAAAAGTGATTATGAATGTGGAAAATTCAACCATGGCTTCGGGAAATAATGCCCTGGATTTATTAAGGAGAATGCCGGGTGTTTTTGTAGACAACGATGGAAATATTTCGGTTAGGGGTAAAAGTGGGGTAAACGTTTATATCGACGGACGACCGACATATTTAAGTGGATCGCAGTTAAAGAATTTCCTAAAATCTTTAATCGCTACCAATATCAGTAAAATTGAAGTAATCACGCAACCTGGAGCCAATTACGATGCAGAAGGAAATGCAGGCATTATTAATATTATATTGATAAAAAAGATGGCATTAGGTTTTAACGGCAATATAGATGGCTGGTACGTTCAAGGATTTTATCCTAAAGGTGGGGGAAGTTTTAGTTTTAATTATGGAAAGGGAAAGTGGAACGTTTTTGGAAGTTATTCCTATTCACATGAACATGATTATATCTTACCGCAAGCAACCAGATTGATAGACAGCGTTCAATACAACCAAAATTATTGGGGGCAACCTATCGAAAATAGTCATAACGTAAAATTCAATATGGATTACGACATCAATAAAAAATGGGTATTTGGAACCGGAATAACTTTTAATGCAGGACATTCAAATTGGAAAGGGGCTACCAAAGCATCTTTTACAAACCTAACCACAGGTTTTACTGACTCTTTACAGATAGTGCACGATAGTACTTCTTGGACCGACTATAGCGCAACACTAAATTTCAACACACTATGGAAAATTGATTCATTAGGACAAAAATTTAGTATCAATGCCGATGTCGGGACCTATTTAGAATTTGTGCAAGGAAATTATATATATAATTTTTACGATCAATGGGGCGGAATTCTTCGAACTGCTCCAGATAGAAATTATGGCCAACAACCAGCTCTATATTTAGTGTCAGGAAAAGTGGATTACGAAAATCCTAATTTATTTAAGAAAATTCAATTAAAAACAGGCGTTAAATCGAGTTATGTAACTAACGAGGCCAAAGTTCAATACCGAACTTTCGATGCTGGTAATAACCAAATACCAATTCCCGAAATGAGCAACCATTTTTTATACGAAGAAAATATCAATGCCATCTATCTATCACTAAAATACAATTTAAAAAAATGGAGTTTTAGTGCAGGACTGAGAGGAGAACATACCAATACAACTGGCAGGCAGTTAACTACAGGACAAACCAACCGACAAAATTATTTTAGTTTCTTTCCATCAGCAGGCATAGCTTGGAATCCAAGCGACAATCACTCAATTAATCTTATTTATAGCCGACGAATCGATAGACCCGAATATAGTGAGCTTAATCCATTTATATATACCCTGGATAATTATAGCAGTTATCAAGGAAATCCAAGTCTATTACCCCAATTTTCAAATAATTTAGAGCTAAGCTATACTATGTTTCAGGTGTTTACTTTAACTACCTCATATACGCAAATTAATAATAACATAACAGATATTTTTAGGGTAGATTCGTTAAATCCACAACGTCTTATATATACCAATACAAATTTAGGAGAGACACATAATTTTTCGGCAGGTGGAACCTTAATGATGCCAATTGGTAAATGGTGTTATTTTATAGTAAACGGAAGTGCAATTTATAATAGTGTTGTAGATCAAACCTTACAAATAAATAGGCAAGGATGGTTTGGAATGTTTAGTGGATATTTCGAATTTTCACTGCCCGCTAAATTCACTATCGAGTTAAATGGCTACGCAATGACTCAGCAGCCTGCTGGGCAGCAACTCGTTCTGCCAATGGGAGAGATTGGCTTAGGGGTTTCAAAAAAACTATTCAAAGAACAATTAATACTAAAGCTAGGGGTCTCTGATATGTTCCGTACATCACAATACCGAACTACTACTACTATAGAAACGGGTGAAACATTTAACTCATCATTCTGGTGGGATAGCCGCCGACTTACTTTTTCTGCTAGTTTTAAATTTGGAAGAGCCATAAAGGAGGCGAAACAAAAAGATAAGGAAGATTTATTTGACAGAGTTGGTGGAGGAAGATAATACGGAAGATTCTTAAAGTCAAAAATTTACGATAAAAGGTAACTTTGTAACAACAAAGGGCCTATTTAAGTGATATTCTAAGCCATTCACTCAAGTTAAACTAAGAACTTTTAGGATAAAGTGCTTAAAAATACCAACAACATCTGTTTATTTACAAATCTTTATATTTTCTTTATACCATCTCCCGTAATTTTACATTTTTAATATAGATTAGCAATGGGCAATCATCAAAATAGTCATCACAAATTAAGTGCTGCCGGATTATTAATAACCATTGGAATTATTTTCGGCGATATAGGAACGTCACCACTCTACGTAATGAGTGCCATTATCGGAGAAAAAAAAATCAGCGAAATGCTCATCCTGGGTGCATTGTCCTGCATATTTTGGACCCTTACTTTACAAACTACCATAAAATATGTAATCATCACTTTAAGGGCTGATAATAAAGGGGAAGGTGGAATTTTTTCTTTATATACGCTGGTTAGGCGATACCGAAAATGGCTCATCATCCCGGCCATTGTTGGAGGTGCAGCACTTTTAGCAGATGGTATCATTACCCCCCCTATTTCCGTTGCATCAGCCATCGAAGGTTTAGAAACTTATTATAAAGGTGCAGAAATTCCAACCGTACCTATTGTTATCGGAATTCTGGTCGTATTATTTACCATTCAACAATTCGGAACCAAATTTGTCGGCAAAGCTTTCGGACCGGTTATGTTTACCTGGTTTGCCATGCTGGCCATTTTTGGAACCATTTCACTTTTGCAAAGTCCATGGATAATAAAGGCCATTAACCCGATGTATGCTTTTGATTTATTGGCAAAATATCCCGGCGGTTTTTGGTTATTAGGAGGTGTGTTTTTATGCACCACCGGAGCAGAAGCTTTATACAGTGACTTAGGTCATTGTGGTCGACCCAATATTCGAATCAGTTGGATTTTTGTAAAAACTGCCTTGTTATTGAATTACTTTGGGCAGGGTGCCAAACTGCTAAGTATGGAGGGGCAACAAATTAAAATTATCGATCGTACCGGTGGTGTTGAAAATGTAATTGTAGAGATGAAGCCGTTCTTTTTATTAATTCCAGATTGGTTTTTATTACCCTCTGTCATTATCGCCACGGCAGCAGCCATTGTGGCTTCCCAGGCATTAATCAGTGGTTCCTTCACGCTTATTAACGAAGCCATGCGTTTGGGTTTCTGGCCCAAATTAAAAATTAATTATCCATCGGATATTAAAGGCCAATTATATATTCCAACGGTTAACTGGGCATTGTTATTAGGTTGTATAGGAGTGGTTTTATTCTTTAAAAAATCAGGAAATATGGAAGCGGCCTACGGGCTCTCCATCATTTTATGTATGTTAAGCACAACCATGCTGCTCACCTATTATATGATTCGTAAAAAATGGAATACCATTCTCATCCTGCTTCTTTCTATTATTTTTCTGGCGGTTGAAGGTTCCTTTTTGGCAGCTAACCTCGAGAAATTCCCACATGGTGGATACATAACCCTGGCCATTGGATTGTTATTGATATCCTTAATGTATATCATGATAAAAGCCAAAGCCATTGGAAAAAAATATGTAGAAATGGTGAAGCTGAAGGATTATGGAACCCTTATTAAACAATTGTCGGTGGATGAAAGTATTCCCAAATATTCCACCCATTTAATTTATATGACCGGTGCCGAAAAAAATGATGAGGTAGAAGAAAAGATTATTCATTCCATTTTACAGAAACAACCCAAACGGGCAGATATTTATTGGTTTATACATGTTAATACAGTGGATGAACCTTATAAGGCAGAATATGAAGTAAACCATTTCTATACAGATGACGTAATCCGAATTGACTTTAGTTTGGGATTCCGAGTTCAACCTCGGATCAGCCAGATGTTCAGGCAAGTGGTGGAAGACATGGTTAAAAACAAAGAAATAGATATTACCAGCAGATACCAATCCTTAAGTCAAAACAAGGTGGTAGGAGATTTTAGGTTTGTAGTAATTCAAAAGTTTTTATCGAATGATAACCAATTGCCATTTTTAAATAAAATCATTTTGAATGCCTATTTCCTAATCAAAAAAATAAGTTTGTCGGAACCAAGGGCCTACGGATTGGATACCAGCAATGTATTAGTGGAGAAATTCCCCTTAATATTTTCAAATGCTAAACCAATTCAATTAAAACGTGTGATTAGAAATAAATCATAGATTAGCACCTATGATAATCTTTTTGCTAGGATAATTTATCCCAAAAAAGTTTTTACGATGGCAACACCTAAGGCCAGTCGATTATCCAGGCTGCCTTCCAAAACAGTGTATGACTTTTTATATAGATTAAAATGATGGATATAAAGATTAAATAACCGATCTCTATCATGTGGATTTTCTCTTTGATCATCGGCCACCCATTCGATATCCGGTCGCATTAATAAATAATGATCATAGTCCGATTCGATAATTCCCTGAATAATAAAATCATCGCATTGATGATATTTTTCTTCGGCCCATATTTTGGTATTCATTAATTCACTATCAAAAAAAACAATCTCCACCTTCTCAATTATAGCATCATCGGTAACTTTTTTTTCAATATCCAATTGAGCTTTGGCAATATTTAATATATCGTCATAATTATATGCTCTATCCAAATGATCTATATATTCACGAGCAAATTCAGGCACTACCCAACCATCGAACACTCTGGCTAGGTATTCCGCAGTAAAACTTTTACCCGATGATTCGGGTCCGGTAACAGCTATTTTGACAATTTTATTTTTCGATGCCATTGAATGATTCCATAAATACAAATGATACAATAAATAATAAAAAGAATGGCGGTTAAGATATATCCCTTCTTCCAAAATAACCAGATACTAAGTCCATCCACCACCAAAAATATATACCAGTTTTCTATTTTTTTTCTTGTTTCGAGCCAGGTGGCAATAAATGCAAAACCGGTAAGGGTCGCATCTAAAAATGGATAACTGGCATTGGTATAACGCAAAAATATATATCCACTTACCACCGAATAAACAGCAGCAATTAACGATACAATTATCAATAATCGAAAATTAGCATAGGAAACTTTTACCTCCTTCTTTCGAGCCTTAATAATCCCGCTCCAGGTTAAATATCCCACAAAGGCCATCACCACATAATAAAAATTTAAAATTGCATCAGAATATAACTGAGCAATAAACATGAGATAGATATAAATTAATGAGCTAATGCCCCCAAACAACCAACATATTTTTTTTTCATAAGCGGCAAAGATGGGAAACAATAAACCCGTAACCATGGCAATAATCTCAAGCCAGGTAGTTTGTTGTAGTTGATCCCAAATTTCTTGCATTGTACTAAGTTAAGCATAAAAGATAAAACCTTTCGATAGTGCTGATAGAAGCTTTCCCATGATTGATGAAACAATTCCCTTCATCCAATCATGTATTATTCGGGAAATTCTAAGGAATATAAATATTTAAAAACCTCCTGCTCTTCCTGATCAAATTCTAAATGCCGACGTTCAAAAACCAGCTTAGCGGTTGTTATGGCATCATTTAATTTATAGGGAACAAATCCGGCTGCACCACCCCAACTAAACGAAGGAATATAATTTCTGGGAAATCCATCACCAAAAATATTGGCGCTTACACCCACTACCGTGCCCGTATTAAACATGGTATTGATTCCACATTTAGAATGATCACCCATTATTAAACCACAAAATTGAAGTCCGGTTTTTACAAAAGATTTTTTTCCATAATGCCAAAGTTTTACCTCGGCGTAAGTATTTTTTAAATTTGAATTATTGGTATCTGCTCCTAAATTACACCACTCACCAATCACCGAATTTCCTAAAAACCCATCGTGAGCTTTACTGCTATAACCAAAAAATACCGAATTATTTAACTCACCCCCTACTTTGCAATGTGGCCCCAAACTGGTGGGTCCATAAATTTTGGCGGCCATTTTTAACTGAGCATGTTCGCCCAATGCAAATGGACCTCTTACCAAACAACCTTCCATAATTTCTGCATCTGCTGCCAAATAAATAGGCCCAGACGTAGTATTTAAAACAGAGGCTTCTACTTTAGCTCCGGGAGCTAAAAAGATTTTTGATGGATCACCAATAATGGTATTGGTTGTACTAATTGGTTGGAATGTTTTATGCGCCGTTAATAATTGAAAATCTTTTTCAATTTCCTTTCCACATAAAGAAAAAATATCCCAGGTATTTTTTACCCAATCTAAATGTCCTGCATATTCAACAATTTCAAAAACCGACATATCCGCTTCTTCGAAATAAGCTTGAAGTTGTTCGGCAAAAATTCCGGCCAAACAAATGCCTTCTTTAAATAACATTTGGTTGGGTTCCAAAGCCTTTACAATTTGCAGAAAATTTCCATCCGGTAGAATCGCTGAATTAATTACATGATTAAACCCTTTAATGCGCAATGGATATTTTGCAGATAAATGTAATTCGGTAAAATTAGACGATTGATCAAGTCCTAAAAGCAGATGCCATTTTTCCCGAATGGTAAGAATTCCCATGCGAATGTCCGAAATGGGGCGGGTATAAGTAAATGGCCTCAGGTTGGTAACCAATTCAGGCTCATCGAAAAAAATTAGATTCATGGGTATGTATTTGAATCAAAGTAAGCTAAAATTGGATCAAAAAAAAAGCCCCCTCGGTTAAACCAAGGGGGCTCATCAAATACTATACTTACAAAAGATTATTTCGTCTTTTTATCAATATGTTTTTTGTAACGAGTCGTAAATTTATCTACACGACCTGCAGTATCAATTAATTTCATTTTACCAGTAAAATATGGATGAGAGGTACTGGAGATCTCCACTTTAAACAATGGATATTCATTACCGTCTTCCCAAACTATGGTATCCTTGGTATTAACACATGACTTGGTAATAAAAGCTTGTTCGTTAGAAACATCTTTAAAAACTACCAATCTATACTCTTTTGGGTGAATTCCTTCTTTCATTGCATTACATTTTTCGAGCCGCAAATATACCACTTATTTTATAATGAACAAGGGTTTAGGCCACATTTTGTGATTCCAGGAGCTTTTTTAACCAAGTCTCCTTTAAAGGCTTTAACCAGCTGATTTTCAGCGAAATTAGGTTTTGGATGGTATTATCGAACACCCAATGGTCGCCAGAAACAGCACCATTTTCGAGATATTTTTTTACATCCGCATAGGTTAAAAGCTGTACTTTTTCATCTATCCAAAAGGCCGAAATCAATCGGTTAGTAAGACTTAATCCCAATTCCTGCTGAAGATCCAGGATAAATTTCATGGATTTATCTATGGAACAACCGGAGGCTGCTTCCACCTGTTCATCAAGCACTAGAATAATAAAATGATCCAACAAAACAGTCAACTCGGCCATGAGTTCATGCCCATGGGCAGCCCAACCGGAAGTAAATTCTTTGCCTTTTAATAGGATATGTTGCTGCTCGGCTTCGGTTAAGGCACGATCCGCCTGATAAATCCAAATTCTGGAATGTTCGGGCAAGCTAATCTGATTAAAATGGATCATAGATCGTTTGCTTGAGCAATTAATTCGGCCATATCGAAAACTTTTACGGTCGCTTGTTTTTAAAAATTTTTAAACCCATCGGTTAACAAGGTATTAAAAAAAAGACAACCAAATGCAATTATATAAGGGTTTGTATCCCAACCTTCTTCGGC
>JBEIQI010000368.1:0-1956 GCA_040376605.1 Flavobacteriales bacterium
TGAATACTGAATTTTTAAACCAAAACCAATAAAAATATTTCAATTAACTATAAATTAACTAATTATGAAAATGATTTATAGGTTTATGAGCACAATAATAAGATTAATTTCTATATTTGCACTCCTCAAAAATGGCGGGGTAGCTCAGCTGGTTAGAGCACAGGATTCATAACCCTGAGGCCATGGGTTCAAGTCCCATCTCCGCTACAAAAATCAATGCCTCTCTTATTTAATAAGAGAGGCATTATTGTTTTAAATCATTCAGCAATGGAAGCAGAATTCGTTGTTTATATTTTATATTCTTATTCCGGAAAAATAACCTATGTTGGTTATAGCCAAGGTTCAATTGAAAGATTTTATTGGCATAATGTCCGCTCAAAAAAAGGATTTACAATTCGGTATAGACCATGGATAATGGTTCATATTGAGTTTTATGACAATAAAAAAGAAGCCATGCAAAGAGAGCAGTTTCTTAAATCTGGAGTGGGTCGTCAATGGATCAAAACACATATTACCAGTAACCTTTAGCAGGATTCATATCCGCCTTTGGCGGACATGGGTTCAAGTCCCATCTCCGCTACAAAAATCAATGCCTCTCTTTATTTAAGGGAGGCATTCTTGTTTTAAATGTGAATACAATTTATCATACCCACCTGATCTTCGCCGTACATTTATTTATTTGAGTCGAACCATTGAAAATAGTTCCTTTTTTCCGTTACCTGACACTTCGGCAATTAATGAATCAGGAGTTGGTGCCCAATACTTAATTTTATTTGGAAAGTCATGACCAGGATTTTCGAAAATAGCTTCTAGTTTTATTGCCTCTTTGTTTTCAACAAAATCAGTCCTTTTAAATATTACGGGTTCTCCGTTGTTTTGATCTGATACAATAGGGATATAAAATACATCAAGACCGCGCTGCTCTAAACTAATTTCTTCACTAAATAAGGTGTCCTCCCCATTCAAAAATACACTATTCCCCCTGTAAATGGAATCATTTAATTTAGTCCAGGTTTCAGTAAAAATTCCCTCTGCCGTTTGGTTTTGCCACGAGCCAAGCATCCATTGGAGGCTTTGTAAATTCTGAAAAGATGCATTGCCTGTTGTTATACTCTTATTCTCTTTTGGGTTGCAACTAAAATGTAGGCTAAGTAAAATTACAAAACCGGCCAATTGTTTTATTTCTGATGTTCGTTTCATTGTTTGGTTGATTTTAACGATTGACGAAGTACCAATTATAATTATTTTGCACCACCGATGTGTAGGGCTTGGTCTCGGCTCTTTTAGAGACGAGACGGAACCCCGGAACGTAGGGTAGGTGCCAATATTAAACAATTAGGTCAGCAAAGATCTTTGTTGAATTAATAAAATCGTATTCCGGTATTTTTCTTTCATTTAATCTGGTGATAATTTGTTCCTGATTAAAACCTTTCCAGGTATGGAAGGTATGAATTCTGGCATAATGAATTTCTTCATCAATATCTTTAAATATTTTAAGATCGGCTATTTCCCTTAAATAGGGGAGTGCTAACCCAATAACGCCTTCGATAATGATTACTTTTTCATTAGATAGCAAATATTTTTCAGGAATGGGTTTATTACCATGTATTCGGCTATAACCTTCTAATTCAATCATTCCACCATTCAAAATCCGCTTTAAATCGCTGGTTAGTTTATCTTTTTGAAAATTATGTAACACATCATGTGTTCCCTTTCTTTTATCCTTAGGCAAGATCCAGTCATCTAAGTCAATTTTAATAACCGATACCCCTTGCTGTTTCAAATAGTATTTTAAATAGGTGGCAAAGGTGGTTTTACCACTTTGGCTGTTGCCACCAACAGTGATGATATAGTTTTCCTTATCAGCCTTTAAAACCTTATCATACACTTCTATGGCCTGTAATTTATAGGGTTCGTCAACAATAAACTCAACAGCTTCGAGTAAGGTTTTGAAAA
>JBEIQI010000085.1:0-11013 GCA_040376605.1 Flavobacteriales bacterium
AAAAGAGAGATATTACACTTAATAGATCGTAATGATTGATTTTCACAATGTTTGAAAACATAATTTGCATCAACATGAGTATAATTGAAATTACGATGGTAATGCCGGCGAGTAAAACATTTTTTTGATGCAAGTAAGCCTTGGTTAACGCAAAGCCCAAGCCTAAAAAAGTAAGAAAAGAATAAACCACGTCAAAGTCTTTAACAAAATTGCTATGGTTGCTTTGGTCGCTCCACGATAAAGAATAGAGCATAACAATAAATACATTGATAAGTATAATGCCCAGAGCCCATAAAAATGGTTTATTAAATAATGGCTTTTTACCTTTTAATTTATTTACCTCATTATAAAAAAATGGAATTGCAGCCAAAAAAAAGGCATTATTATAGGCTGAAAAAGTTTTAATTATTACATTACTCGATCCAACTACCATTAGACCCGAATAGCGATATAGGTCAATAGCGCCCCATAAAAAATATGCAAAAGAAATAAAGATCAGTCCCCAAAGATTCTCATTTTTTTTCAGACTTTTTTTAGCCTCTACCATCACAAAAATGATCAACATTGCGCTAAAGATACAAACCCCCATATGTATTAAACGAAGGGTATTGATTTTTGAAAGCTCAAAAAGATCTATTTCTATCACGGCATTTTGTTTGGATTTACTCTTCCCCCAAAAATGGATACCTATAATCCACTGGGCTCACAAAAGTTTCCTTAATACTTCTCGGACTTACCCAACGCATTAAGTTAATATGCGAACCTGCTTTGTCATTCGTTCCGCTGGCACGAGCCCCACCAAAGGGCTGCTGACCTACTACAGCACCCGTAGGTTTATCATTGATATAGAAATTCCCGGCAGCATTTTGTAAAAGCTTGCTGGCTGTAACAATGGCATTTCTATCTTGCGAAAAAATGGCCCCAGTTAAAGCATATTCAGATGTGCTATCGCAAAGACGCAATGCTTCCTCATACTTATCTGCTTCATAAACATAGATAGTTAATACCGGTCCGAAGATCTCTTCACACATGGTAACATAGGTAGGATCGGTGGTTACAATAACCGTAGGCTCAATAAACCAACCTTTGCTTTTATCGTATTTTCCACCTGCAATAATCTCTGCTTTCGAATTCTTTTTTGCTTCTTCAATATAGTTAGCAATCTTATCGAAGGATTTTTCATCGATGACAGCATTAATGAAGTTGGTAAAATTTTCTGTCGGTCCCATTTTAAAGGAAGCCAAATCTTCTACCAAATATTTTTTTACATTCGGCCAAATGTTGTCTGCAATATAAGCACGACTCGCGGCACTGCATTTCTGTCCCTGATATTCAAAAGCACCACGGCTTAAGCCTACAGCCACCGCTTTGGCATGAGCACTTTTATGAGCAAATACAAAATCTTTACCACCCGTTTCACCTACAATACGTGGATAGGTTTTATAATTCGGTAAATTTTCCGCAATGTTTTTCCATAAATCGTTAAAGGTTGACGTGCTGCCAGTAAAATGTAAACCGGCAAAATCTCTGCTGCTGGTAATTTCTTTTCCGGCTACCGGACCACTTACATAAATCAAATTAATAACTCCATCCGGTAAACCGGCTTCTTGTAAAATTTCCATAATTACCTGAGCTGAATAAATTTGGGTATTGGCAGGTTTCCATACTACCGTATTCCCCATCATCGCTGGTGCTGTCGGCAAGTTCCCAGCAATGGCTGTAAAGTTGAAAGGAGTTAATGCAAAAACAAAACCTTCCAATGGTCTCCATTCACTGCGGTTCCAAATTCCTGCCGATGATTCGGGTTGATATTTATAAATGTCCGTCATAAAATGAACATTGTATCTTAAAAAGTCGATGAGTTCGCAGGCGCTATCAATTTCTGCTTGGAAAGCATTTTTACTTTGAGCCAACATGGTAGCAGCATTCATTTTAGCACGGTAAGGTCCGGCCAATAGGTCTGCAGCTTTTAAGAAGATGGCAGCACGGTGTTCCCAAGGCATATTTTGCCAATTTTCTTTGGCAGCCATTGCCGCTTCTATAGCTAATTTTACATGACTGGCATCCCCCTGATGAAAATATCCAAGCGTATGCTGATGGTCGTGTGGAGGAAACATTCTTTGTTTGTTTCCGGTAGTTATTTTTTTGCCACCTATATACATAGGAGCTTCAATTTCTTTACTTCTAGCTTCCTTTAAGGCATCTTTTAATGCTAATTTTTCTGGCGATCCCGGACGGTATTCTTTTACGGGTTCATTTTTGGGAGCTGGTACCTGATAAAATGCGTTCGACATGGTCTTGGAAATTTGAGGTGTAAAGGTAATAAATTAGTCTGTTTTTTGGCGGCTTATCCGGTGTTTCGCTAAATCTTTTTTGTTTTTATGTAAAGATCATTTCATAAACAATAGCCACTGCGGGTCATGGCCTTTAGTAAAAAACAGATAAAATGGATCATGAGTGCTCCAAACAAAAAAGGATACCGCTACACCCCGGGCCGCTGTTTATATATTAAGGCATTTAAAGCTTTAACATAAATTCCTTGCTCCCCAAAACATTCCCATTAACTAAAATTTCCAATACATGTTTTCCTGGATAATGTTTCCGGGTGGTAAGGTCAACAAATAATTGAGTTTTTTTAAAAGCTCTTTTTTCACCAGGTTGTAAAACGACTTCTTTAAATTTAAAGACTTTTGGCGAGGTCCCGTTTTTTTTAAAATAATGAATACAATAATCTACTACCAGTTTCTGTGATTTTTTACTTTTAGATGCTAAGGTAAAATCAAATTCTAAACGATCACCCAATGTAATTTTCTCTTTATTCAGCGTCAAAGTATTTAGTTTAACCTGGATGTTTTTATCAAAACTAAAAATGCCGAGGGCTTTTTCATTTCCTTTTTTTATCAGGGTTCGGCAGGCATGCTTAACAATCCAGGCCGTATAATCATTTTCTTTGTTCCATTTACTTACTACACCCAGCATATATTCCGGATGATCTTTAGAGAAATCATTTAAATGATTGGCTACAGATTTACGAACATATAAAGAGGTATCTGCATTTAATTTCTCTAAAATATTTCTAGTAAGGTTTGGGTCTTTTATTATTTCATCTAATTTAAAACTCCATGGCAATCTAGGCCTGCTGCCCTCGCTGGCCAATCGGCGGATATGATCACTTTTATTATCGGCCCAACTTTCCATAGTTTTTAAGGTGGGTTTTAGATTTCTTTTTAAAAATTCTCTAATAGCAAATTCCGATGAACCAAAGGAGGTAAAATAGGCCAAAGCCTCCAATGAAAATTCTCTATCCTCATGTCCATATAAACCAATATAATCGGGATAGATGAGGGCTGTATATCCTTTAGGCATTTTCTCAGCCACCTTTTTCATCATGTTTATATTTTTTCGGTAATCATGCGGCAAATGTTTTTTCATTTGAATGCTGGTGTTCCTCAATCTTTCATTTAACGAAAGTGGTTCCATCTGATGAGTTACCGCTTTATAGAATTTTTTAGGATCAAAAATTTTATCGACAGCTGCCAATTCATCCGAAAGTTTTTGATAAAACTTTTTATTAAACATTTCTTTTAAAGGCTCCATCTAATTATCTTTTTTCCATCGCATTTTTTAATCCATTACTCACCATGGTAAATGCCAATACCAAAGACATAATGGCAAATCCTGGTATCAGCGCCAAATGAGCATGTTCGGTAATAATAAAATTCCTATGGGATTCAATCATATTACCCCAGGTAGGAGTGGGTGGCTGTGCTCCTAATCCTAAAAAACTCAGTCCACTTTCAATAAGTATGGCGGATGCAAAGTTGGAGGAAGCAATGACTAATACGGAGGCCATTACATTGGGTAAAATATGTTTGAAAATAATTCTGGGGACTTTATAGCCTAGTGCTTTTCCAGCTACCACAAATTCCTTTTCTCTTATAGAGAAAATTTCTCCCCTTACAATTCGGGCAACATCTACCCACATAGTTAGACCCACCGCAACAAAAACAGGTAATAACCCTTTACCTAAACTAATGGTAATGGTAAGTACCAATAATAGGGTAGGAATACTCCATACCACATTCATTAACCATGAAATTAAATTGTCTACCCAACCCCTGTAATACCCTGCTAGTGACCCCAGAAAAATGCCAATAGTTAAGGATATAATTACCGCTATAAATCCCACCAACATGGTAATACGGGTCCCAATCATTATCCTACTCAGAAGATCTCTTCCAAATCGGTCGGTGCCTAAAACAAATAATTTCTTTTTAGGTACAGGGTTAATGCCCAAATCTTTTACCGCATATTTTATTTCGTCATAAGTAGATTTCCTAAAATTAATGTATTGATTGGCCGTTAAAGTATCCCCTTGTATTATAAAATCTTTTACAGGGATATATACATATTTGGAGGGAGTTCCATTGAGGAGTTGTCTAAAAAAAGGTACCGTTGGATATTCTTTTTTTTCGATCCGAACAAATTGAATTTTACTGAATGGTTTTGCCAAGGAAATTTCTAGAGATTGGAAATCGGCGTTGGGTGTTTTATCCGGGCTGATGGTATAACCTAAAATTGATATCACTATACATACCAAAATAAAAAGGAAACCGGCCATACTCCATCGATCTTTTCTAAATTTTCGAAAAGCAATTTTACCAGGAGATATAGCTTCGTTTTTTTTAAGCATGATAAGTTATTTATTTCCAAACAAATTTTCCCCGAATAGAAAGCATAAGAATGTAAAGAAAATAAAAAGGATATAGGGTTGCAATAATAGGCATCATAAAAACTAATTGGGTACGGTTAACCAGCATTAAATAAGGTAAAATCATGAGTACGTCCACTATCATTTTTGTGGCTAAAAATACCAGACTTATATCACTCATTGCGCCGTAAAATAATAAATTAATCAAATGATAAATAACAAATACATTCATTAAGGCAATAAGTATCCCCAGCAATAAGTTGACTTTATTTTTATAATGTTTTGATTTGGAAGCCCAACGTATTTTTTGTTGAAATAGCTCCTTCCATGAGTTAATAGGCTCGGTGGTTACTATGCTTTTTGGATCCCATAAAAATTGAATAGATAGTTTTCTCCGGCTAAAATCTTCCAGTAAAAACATATCATCTCCACTGGCCGTTTTTTTAAGCAGGGCCGTTTCGTTAAACGCCTCCTTTTTATAACTCAGGTTGGCTCCGTTATTCATTAATGGTTTTTTCCAGAGAGCCGTTGATGCACTTATCGTTTGTAGGGCGGCCCACTCTAATTCCTGAAAAATATGTAAGAAGTTTTTCAATGGACCTAATTTAACAGGACCTAATATCATGGAGGAATTTCCGGCTTCATTTATTTGATTCAGCCAGGTTTCAGGAACTTCACAATCAGCATCGGTACTAGCGATGAGCTCTCCTTTGGCTATTTCAATTCCATGGGAAATAGCAGCCTTTTTGCCCTCCCCGGGTGAATCCAATAATCGATAATTGTTAAGTTGAGCAGCTTGAATAAGTTCAGCACCTCCATCCGTTGAATGATCATTGATAAAAATAATTTCGTACCGATCATTGGCATATTGAAGCTTTTTCAGCGACTCAATACATTTTTTTAATCGGGCTTCTTCGTTTCTAAAAGCGATCAGAATAGAAATAAATTTAATCTCAGGGTTTAAATTTTTTTGAGGTGCCGGGAGATAAAAACCTAAAAAAATAAAGATCCCTACCCAGGCATATAGGGTTAGAAAGGTAAGGGTTATATAGATGAAAATCTGATTCAATATTTTACGAATAACGGAAGGTAATTAATCAATAAAAGAACTTTATTAATCATTTTGTTGTCTGCTTTCTTTAATCAAAAGAATACTACCTAATAACCCCGGCAAAGCTAAATTGATTACCCATAAGGTAATGGAAGCTGCAGCTACAGCCAAATCCATGCTAGGGTTATTAAATACAGCAATACTTACACTTCCCCTGTTGGCAATATCACTTACCGAATAAGAAGGAATAAAAGAAGTTAACATAAAAATTAATCCAATTTTTATCATTTGTTCGGTATAGGGAATATCAATTCCGAAAATATATAACAACAAAAGATATTGAGTAGAAAAGATGGAGTATCGGATAAAGCTATATAAAAACACCAATCCTAAATCGGCTGAACTCCAGTCGGCCGTATGTGGCAAATAATCCTCAAATTTTTTAACTATTCTCCAATGCGATATTTTATCAATAAAATAGGAAAGGTTTAAATAGACCAACATCAATAAAATAATCACAATTACACTTAATATAAATACGAGATAAAAAAGTACCGGTTGATCAATCATGATCGATTGCTCAAAAATCATGATATAAAATATCATACAAATGAGTCCGGTAAATATCGTTACAATATTTTGCGCAAGTCCACCAGTAAAGGAGGCAACAGTTCCAAATATTTTATCCTGATCTTTTAAGAAAAAAATTCTTCCTGCAAATTCGCCAATACGATTGGGGGTAACGGCTCCCAAAGAAATTCCGGAAATCACCGAGGCCGATGCTCTTTTCCCAGATAAATCCAATCGGGGTTTCAGTAAAAGTTTCCATTTTAGTACTTCCATGGTCCAATTGCCTACCATCAGGATAATCACGGCTATCAGCATCAATAAATGGGGTCCGGTGGAAATGGCATGTAAAATTCCCGAAATTTTCTCTTGAGAGATTAGGCTCAATCGATAGATAATGAAGGCCACCGAAATCAATGAAATGATAACGGCGATGGTTATTCTCCAAAAAGAAATTTTGTTCTTATTCATGCTCTTCTACCTTTGTAAAGATATTAAATCTTTCATGAATCAGCGAATCATTTTAGGCATTGATCCCGGCACCAATATTATGGGTTATGGAATTATTTCGGTGAAGGCGAACAAGCTGAGTCTGGTGGCCACGGATGTAATCAATATGTCGAAAATGGACGATGGATTTGAAAAGATGAAGTTGGTATTTAGAACCATTTATGATTTAATTGAAGAGCATAGCGTAGATGAGGTAGCTATTGAAGCCCCTTTCTTTGGAAAAAATGTTCAATCCATGCTTAAATTGGGTAGGGCTCAGGGCATTGCCATTGCGGCAGCGCTTCATCGTAACTTGCCGGTTTCCGAATATTCTCCTCGTAAGGTAAAACAAAGTATTACTGGGAAAGGAGCAGGTACCAAAGAACAAGTTGCCTATATGTTGCAAAGACTCTTGGATTTGAAAGAATTACCCCCTTATTTCGACCAAACAGATGCATTGGCTATTGCTATTTGTCACCATTTTCAATTTAGTAAACCTACCTCGGGAACCAAAACCAAAAAGTCAGTAACCGGTTGGAAGGCTTATATCAATCAAAATCCAGGTAAGGTAAAGTAAGGTACTTCGGTTGCTAACAAATTAGGCTTTCGTTTTTCTTTGATTGTAATTGTTGCTTCGCACTTTTGGGTGCCAGCTGGAGCTGGCAAGCCGATGTAATTATAGAATAGTGCTTCGATCAACTTAATTGATCGAAGCACTGTTCTCCTCATTGAATGTCATCCCGGCGAAGGCCGGGATCTCTGGCAAATTGACAGAAACCGCAAACAACCCCAAATAAACCACCTCAGTTCCAAGATTCGGTTTTATTATTTTTTTTCTATTTTTAGTGTGCATTATGGCCGCAAAAAAAACCATTCAAAAATCCAATTCGCCTGCCAAGTCGCAAACTAAAAAGTTTGACAAAACTTTTTGGATCATGTCGGCTATTGTTTTTGCTGTGAGTTTTATTTTTTACGCAAAATCCTTATCCAATGAATATGCATTGGATGATGGAATAACCATGGAGAAAAACGAATATGTGCATCAAGGATTCTCTGGGATTTCATCTATTATGACAAAAGATGCTTATGCCAGCTTTTTTCAACAATTAGGATCCAAAGGTCAATTATCCGGTGGTCGTTATCGTCCTTTATCAATTGTAACTTTTGCCATCGAATATGAAATATTTGGACTTCATCCTGGAGATCAAATAACCATTACCGGCTCTGATGGGAAGGATTATAAGGGCAAGTTAAAGAAAATTACTCCTGGCGGCGAAGTTACCTATACCACCAAAGAGTATGGTGACGGTATGGCGAATCTTACCGCTATACATGAATTTAAAAAACTGGCCCATACCCAGCATTTTTTTAATGTATTATTATTTGCCATTTCGATGGTAATTTTATTTCTTTTTTTATACCAGGTGTTGTTTACCCGCCTGCAGCATAAGGAATATTGGGCCCTTTTTGTAACCCTTGTTTTTGCGATGCATCCCATCCATTCCGAAGTGGTAGCCAATATTAAAAGTCGCGATGAAATATTATCCCTCCTTTTTGTTTTGTTGACCCTGATCCAATTTGATCAATTTTTTAAAAATAAAAATTGGAAAAATGGTTTGTTGATGGGAGTATTTTTCTTTTTGGCCATGTTATCCAAAGAATATGGAGCGGTCCTTTTATTAATTGTGCCGGTTTGGGCATTTATTGCACAAAAAAAGTGGGATACTGTTCAGCTAATTTGGGCCGTTATTCCATTGGTCGCCGCTTTTTTGCCCTATTATTTTTTAAGGGTAGGAGCTGTTATGGTAGGCGATCCACAGGATGTAAAACCGGATGTGTTGAATGATTATTTTATGTATGCCAAGGGGGATGAAACCAAAGCAACTCAGATTTATATTTTGCTCAAATATTTTTTATTGCAGTTATATCCCTTTCCATTAGCCAGCGATTATTCTTTTAAAACCATAGCCTTCAGACATTTTTCTTCACCTGAAGTAATGGTTTCCATCGTACTTCATTTAACCATGGTTGTTGGAGTGGTTTATGCCATTTTCAAAAAACATTTAATATTGGCCTTTGCGGGAATGTATTATTTATTTAACCTCATGCTTATTAATAACCTTATCTTTAATATTGGAGCCAGTATGGGTGAACGTTTGGTGTATAATTCTTCTTTAGGATTAATTATTGTGGTATTTTATGCCCTCTATTATTTTACCAAAGGTTTATCTGGCAAGGCTTCTATCTATATTGGAGGAGGTTTAGTGGTATGCATGGCCCTTCCAAGTTTTATGGTAGTTTCTAGTCGCTGTGCCGCTTGGAAAAATGATTATACCTTGGCTACTACGGATGTAAAAACCAATCCGAATTCAGCCTTGTTAAACGCCAATGCGGGGACCTATACCGTTAACAGGTCGGAGCTGTTTGTAAATAAAGGGAAGGAAAAGGAAATGGTATTAGAGGCCAGGGGATATGTCAAAAAGGCGCTGGAGGTGCATCCTTTAATGGCTAATGGATGGATGAATTTATCGGTGATAGAACATAAGCTCAATAATTTTGAAGCTTCTGAGTTAGCGGTTAAAAAGGTAATCGAAATTTTTCCATCTCATCCAAAGGTTCCGGTTTTATTAAATATGGTTTCCAATGATTATATCAATGTGGGATTCGAAAAATATAAGGAGGGGAACGTAGATTCATGTTTTATATATTTATATAGGGCAAAAAATGTTGCTCCTAATAATCCCGAAGCGTATTATAATTTGGGAGGCGCCTATTTGAGTGTGGCCAGAAACCTGGATTCAGCAGAGTTTTATTTTACCAAAACGGTTCAAATGAATCCTCAACATCAGCAGGCCAATCAGGGATTAGCATCAGTGAAACAAGCAAGGGGTCAATAACTAATTTTTTTATTTTCCTTTTTTCGAAAATCAACGATGGGCTGATAAGGTCCATATCGATGTTGAAAGGTACTGAAGGGATCATCATAAGGTCCGTAGGGAACATCAATAGGTTTAGTTGTTGCATTCGGATAATCAATTCCTTTTTTGGCCGGACGAATATGTTGATTGCTATTGATATAAGCAGCTACATCAAAAGCTTCCTGATCCGTTAAGGTGGGATTTTTATAACTAATTCCCCAAGGCATATTGGCTTTGATAAACTGGGCTGCTTTTATAATCCGATGCATACTCGAACCCGGTGGATAACTTTGTAAACCCCATACTGGTGGATATTCATAGGAAATTCCATCAGCCCTTAATTTCCCTTCCCCATTTTTACCATGGCAGGATTGACAATGTTTTTCGTAAACCCTTTTTCCCCGATTAGTATCCGCAGCTTCTGACGGAAATTGGATGTCCATACCTCGATCTCCTTTTACATGACCATCCTTCGGAACCCCATTACCAACCCATTTTATATAACTGGTGATGGCCAACATCTCTTTACTATCCAACGGTAGCGGTGTACCCATATGGGGTCGTTCAATACAATTGTTTACTCTTTCTTCTAAGGTTAAGGTTCTATCCTCCCTTGCCCTATATTGGGGATATCGGGCAAATGTGCTAAAATAATTTAAGCCATAGGGCCTGGTTCCGGCATCTAAATGACAGCTCGAACAGTTCATTTGATTACCTAAAAATTTTCCCTTGATTCCATTGGGTCCTAAATAGTAAGCGGTTTTTACTATTAATTCTCTGCCATATCGAATCATGTTCCCTTGGGCATCGGCGGGTATGGAAGATGTATCAGGAGCTTGATATACTTGTTCGGTTTCATCAGATTCATGAACACTTTTTAAATTGAATTCAGCTACCTGTTTTTTTCCGCATCCTACAACAAGGAACAAAATGATAACAATACACGAAGAAAAATATTTAAGCACCTTGAAATGGATTTTAAATGAAGCGGTAAAATTAGAAAAATCTTCAACTTGAAAATGTATAGCCAACTCTCTCAGGACAGTTTCCCATTACTAAACATTTGGTAATGGTTAAGGAAACGCAAAGGACGAATAGAACGGTTTTTATGGATAATAAAATTTTAATTTGTGGGGATACCAAAATGGAATTTGCGGCAGTTTATATAAGGTTGAAATGCGTTAAGGCTAAAAAAGGAAAGCCCGGTATTTTACACCGGGCTTTCCTTTTTTATAAAGTTTAACTTAACTATTTGGTTATAATGATCTTCGATCGGT
>JBEIQI010000101.1:0-10004 GCA_040376605.1 Flavobacteriales bacterium
AAACCTTGCAAACAAAGAGTGATTACACAGGATATGCGTCAAAAAGATTTTGATAGTTTTATTACTACCGATGATCATGGAATGCAAATTACCGGCATGTATAAAGATCAAAAAGGAACTAAATGGTTTAAAGTTAAAAACTCATGGGGCACAGGCCATGGTAACGAATGCGGTGGATATTTTTACGCTTCTGAAAATTATGTAAGGTTAAGAACCATGAATTTTTTAGTACATAAAGATGGGATTACACAAGAAATAAAAAATAAGTTAGGCATTAAATAAAATGCAGACAAGATTGAAATAAAAAAGGGAGCAAATGCTCCCTTTTTTATTGATGATAAATACCATTTATTTGCAATCGTAACCCAGAAGGGTATAAACTGCAATAGCATCATTATAGTCTGCTTCGGAACTATAATTATCTCTGCACACGGTAATATTATTTTGTCCGGGTTTGGTACATGTTTTACAACAAGAACTTAAAGATCCGGCTACAACAAACATAACCGATACAACTAACATCATTTTTTTCATATTCTTTTGGAGTTAAAAGTGCATACAAATATAGCCAAAAAGGCTCAAACACCTCAAGCACCTCAATCTTTCTTTATAAAGGAATGAAGACTATTGACAATTGTATCCTGCGAGCTCCATGGCCGCTAAGGCATTTTCGTAATCCGTTTGAGTATCATACTCACCACGACAAATGTCGACCGAAATTCCAAATGGTCCTGTACATTTTTGACAACAAGATGAAGCCGTTAAAACAATCACCAATAATACCGGTAAAATGAGTTTAATTCTGTTCATATTGAATATTTATTGATGCTAATATAGGATTAATTTTGAGAAGTATAAACAGGATATTGCATATAAGACTCCTCGAAAAATGGGGATGCTTTATAGATATAATAGAGCTGCTCCCAGCCATTATTGGCAAAAGCGGTATCCTGCTGCTTTTTGGCTTCAAAATCCTTTCTTAAGGCTTCGTTCTCCAACAATATTTCATGCGCTTTGTCCTCCCAAACATAGTCGCTAAACCATTCCTTTTGTTGCAGCATACTATCAAAAAAGCCCCAGGCAAAATAAGAATCATAGGCTGTTGGCTCTAAAACGGAAGCTAAAAAATAATCGAAGCGGGTACCGGTTTTTATAAGGACATCCCCTTTATAAAACTGGCGATTGATGGTGATAGGTTCCACTTTTACGTTTCTCTTCATATGATGCCCCTCATATGGATTAGCCGAAGATTGATAAGAAATAATTTTATATCCTTTCACCGATAATAGTTGGTCTTGCGTTAAAATATCCATAGGAACCTGGTTGATTTTTAGTTTGTTAATTACCGTGGACCAGGCTTGAGGAATGAGATAATAAACCGGTTTTTTAATACTATCGGTGCAAGCATATTCCCAATACATAGGAATTCTTTTTTTATAGGGTTGCAAAGTATCATAATACAATCGGGGTTTACCGGTTACTAAACTTTTTTTATAACCGGCAGAAAATCCAAGAAATTCTATGGAGCTATGTTGGGATTTATCTACTTTCCAATTTAAGGCAGTGTGTTGAGCTTGGGTAGTAAAATAAATGGATTGGCTTTTTACGGCTTTTAATTCTAAACCATTGGAATACATAAACCCAGCAGAGAACTTAAGAAATTCGAGAGTAGCCTCTACCCTTTTTGGATAAGGTTTGAGCATATGGGTTTCTAATACAAAACCGGGTACATTAAATAAGGCTGCGTATCCGGTGCTATAACGCGGAGAATCGTAAAAAGCCAATAATCCACTATCCGGCACCTCTTCGAAGCCATTTACATAAGGGGCCACCGGCCAACCTTTGGCATCCATGTGTTGTGTGGCATTGGGTAAAATTTCGTTGTATAAATATTGACTGATACGTTTCTCCAGCTTGTTTTTTTGTGTGGTGAGCAAGGTAAAAGTATATTGGTAATCAGCTCCATTGCTTACGTGAGTGTCAATAAATAAGTCCGGTTGGAGCCATTGAAATATCCCAACAAAACTTTCGGTGTTTTTGGTATCCATTTTTATAAAATCTCTATTAAGATCGAGGTTGCGGGCATTACCTCTGAATCCGTATTGTTCCGGGCCATCCTGATTAGCCCTGCTACAACAAGAACGATTTAAAGAGCCATCGATATTATACACAGGGATAATACAAATACAGGTATTTCTGATGAGCGAATCATTTTTAGATAAGATCCATTCGGATAATAACAAAGAAGCATCTATCCCATCAGGTTCACCCGGATGAATCCCATTCATAATAAGCAAAACGGGTACGGTTCTTTTATCAATCACCTCCTTTTTAAAATTCTTACCACCATACAACACAAATAAATGGAGGGGTCTTCCAACATCGGTACTACCCTTCTCTAAAAGAAATGCATGTTTGTATTTTTTATCCAGTTGTTTATATAAATCAATGGTTTCATCGTAGGTAAACGACTTATTGTCTTTGTATTGCAGCGGCACTATTTGGGCTTTAACAGCCTGTGCATAAAGGCTTAAAAAAAATATAAACAGATAAAATATATTCCGTATTATTGCATAACGGAACATAAATAGCTTAATTAGGTTTCGAAGTAGATTAAAAAAAATCATCATTTTCTAAAAAATAGGTATGGAAATTAAGGGCAAGTTACAAATTATATTGGGCCTAACTGAAGGCCAGGGTAAAAACGGACCTTGGAAAAAACAAGATTTTATTCTTGAAACCATGGATCAATATCCTAAGAAGATTTGTATGAATGTTTGGGGAGAAAAAGTAGATGAATTAAAAAGATATAAAATAGGTGATATCATTACTTGTTCTTTAGATATCAGCAGCAGAGAATATAACGGAAAATGGTATACCGATATCCGTGCATGGAAAATTCAGGCTGGAGATTCAACCGGAAGCAATAATAATTCGGGTAATGACTATGTTCCATTTTCGAATACTGAACCGGGAGTAGTTACCGATAATGGCATCAACTCAAATACGAATAATTGGGAAGGTGATCTTCCCTTCTAGCCACTGATAGTTGCTAGTTGCCAACGGACATGCTAAAAAGACTCTTTAAATCCTATTCACATAATTTTATTTTGAAGCAATTGGCCGGATTTGGTCGTGCCATGAATAGGCTCTATGAAAATAGAAATCATGATATTCAGAGCAATGGCGAACTCCGAATCATTAAAAAAATAGCTAGGTTAGAACCATCTGTTATTATCGACGGTGGCGCTAATACAGGGAATTATTCGCAATTGTTGTTGGCAAATATTCCCAAAGCAACCATCTATGCTTTTGAACCAGTAAAAAATACTTTTTTAGACCTCGAAAAAAAATTAGCCGGAAATACTTTATTGCATCTAATTAATAAAGGACTTTATAAAGAAAATACCGAAAAGGAAATACATCTTTTTCCTTCCGACAAACATTCTTCTATCTACACCATCGATGGAATGAAAAATGAGCTGAATACGACTACTACAATCCATTTAGTAGCCGGTGATAGCTTTGCTCAAGAAAATAAAATAGACTCTATCGATTTTTTAAAATTAGATGTAGAAGGTGCCGAGTACGATGCCCTACTTGGATTCGAAAAAATGCTGAGCGCCGGAAAAATAAGAGCCATTCAATTCGAATACGGATATATTAATATTTCAACCAAAAAATTATTGATAGATTTTTATCAGATTTTTGAAAAATACGGGTATCAGGTAGGAAAAATATTTCCACTGTCGGTTGAATTTCGTCCCTATCAATTTAAGTATGAGGATTTTTTAGGTCCCAATTTTATTGCGGTAAAAAAAACAGATACGGAACTCATTGATTTGATTCGTTAATTCCATTTTGTGCAGCAAAGACAATAACGGAAGACAGGAAAAACGTTCAACAACTATTTATATTTTCTTCTTCTAATAATAGAATAAGCCAATATAATGGAAATAACACCGGCAATCCATAAACCCGCCAGTGAGAAATAATTGAGTCCAAAAGAGGTCATCATATGCGATGGAAACGGAACCGTAGCCATAATGGAACTGGCGATGAGTAATGCAAAAATAATGAGGGTTAAAGAAATTCTATTGGTAACACTATCCATTTTCTTTAACAAATAACCATAGCCCTGATGCTCTACCTCGAATCGTAACCTACCCTTACGCATGGCTTGCATAATTTGCTTTACCTCATAAGGAAAGGAGGTGAACAAGGCCGATACCGTATTAAAACGGGCATTTAAATCGTGATAAATATTTTGAGGCTTCAGCCTTTCCTTCATTACCTTGGCTCCCCATGGTTTAATAAAATCGTAGGTGCGGAAATTAGGATGCATTATTTTACCAATACCCTCTAAAATGGCCAGTGCTCTAAAAATAATATAGATATCGCCCGGAACTTTTAATTGATAATCGAGCATAATTTTTTGCAGTCGATTAATCATATCTGCAATACTGGCTTCACTAACATCTAAACTGGCATAATCTAAAATTAACTCCTGAATATCATATTCAAAAGCTCGGTTATCGGTAATATTTTCTTCGATAGCCAACTTCCTTAAAGCTTCGGCAGCAGCCCTGGCATCCTGCTGGGCAATAGAAATAAATACCATAGAAAAGTTGTATTTATCCCTACGCATGAGATGCCCCACCATGCCAAAATCGATTAAAACAATTTTGCCTTTTGAATTAACTAATACATTTCCGGGATGCGGATCAGCATGGAAAGAGCCTTGCTCGAAAATCATTTCTAAATAAATACCCATACCTAACTCCACCAGCTTCTGCGGATTTAATCCCCAGGCTTTTAACTGCTCTACATTGGTAATTTTGCAACCATCGGCAAATTCCATCGTAAGCATTCGCCTGCTGGAGTATTCCTTATAAACTTTTGGAATATATAAATTAGGATTATTGGCATACAGGGTTCTAAACTTTTGAATGTTTCTGGCTTCATTAGAATAGTCTAACTCACGAGTCATACTTCTTTCAAAAACCCTTACAACATCTCCGGCATTTAATACTCCCTGACGTTTTAAATATCTATCGGCCCGCCTAACAATATCGGCCAAAATGGTTAAATCTCTTTCAATGGCCTCCTGTGCTTCGGGGCGCTGAATTTTTACTACTACCTTATCTCCATTATGCAATTTGGCCATATGCACCTGTCCGATAGACGCGGAAGCCAAGGGCTCAACATTAAATTCGGCATAAATTTCTTCCAGTTCCAAACCCGATTCTTCTTTAATAATCCGGCGAACTTCCTGGTAACTAAAAGGTGGTACTTTATCTTGTAATTTTTCGAATTCCTTAATAAGGGGCTCCGGCAACATATCGGGCCGGTTACTCATAATTTGGGCCAGTTTTACAAAGGTAGGACCCAACTCCTCCACTACCATCCTAATTCTTTCCCAACGGGTAGATTCAAAAACCGGCTTTTCGTTACGCGACCAATTAATTCTTCTATTTTCGCTAACAAAATTGCGCAAGGTAGAATTCACCACAATATCCTCAAATCCATACTTAATAAGTATCGATATGATTTCACGAACACGGCCAATATTGCGAAATGTTTGCTTGAGCATGATTGGGTAAGGGGTGAATTATACTGGCAAAAATACCAAAATTGTTGATAGGTAAAGGAATGAGCCCGTAAAATTGGGTATTATGGCCAGGTAAAGGCAAAAAAAAACCGAATGATAGATCATCCGGCTTTTTACATCTTTGGTTATATGAAATGGTACTAATTACTTAGCAGTTTCAGCTTTTGGAGCGGCTTTTTTAGCAGATCCTCCTAATTCACCTTCAAGTTCGGCTACTCTTTTCTTTAAATCAGCCAATTCCTCTTCTTTGGTTTTGTTTTTAAACTTATCGGTAAACTCATGTAATTTAGCTTCAGCCTCTTCCTTTTTGGTTTTAGCTTTTTCTAAAAAATCATCTACCATTTTTTTACCATCCTCAGAGCTAATTTTTCCTTTAGCTACTAATTCGTTTACTGAAGCTTCAAATTTTTCAGAAGCGGTTGCCATTAAATCTACACCTGCGTGTAAGAAATTTTTAAATGCTGTGTTAAGTTCCATAATTTCTATTTTTTAAAGGGTTATTAATGTTATTTGTTTCAAAGTTACAGGGGTTTCTTTTCAAAATCTATGCGCAAAATCATATTGGCAGAAATATTTTGGTAGGGCTACAGATAACGGACTGATAATGAGGATAATAAAATTTAACTTATAAGTTAAATTTAAATTCAATAAGCTGCCAAAACTCTGCCATTACTGACATTTTATGACAACCTGTCCGTATTTTTCACTTAAAAGTAAAAAAAATGGTATTCCTATCATCAATTCATAACTTTGGCAAATAATTCGCAGGTAAAACTGGTATGAAAAAGAATCTATTTAAAGGCAACGTACTTAAAAATCTCTTTGAGGAAATGAAGGAGATAGAAAAAGTGCAAATAGAAACCAAGTTTAATTTGGCCAATGCCTTAGAAAGTCTTCTAAAAAACAAAGGCATTTCAAAATCAGAATTTGCTGCCAAAATGGGCAAATCGCCCAGCGAAATTAGCAAGTGGATGAGTGGTAAACATAATTTTACCATCGATACCCTTATGGAAATTGCCCATGCCTTAAAGGTAGATATTACCGAACTCCTTAGATTTAAGCCGGAACCTCTCTTTAAAACTCAAGTTACCGTGCATCGTAAAAAATCATCTAACGAGTCGGACTCCAAAAATGAAGACCTGGATGATTTTGAATATATCGAAGAATAAACTTTAACCTGGGGGCACTATCCGGTGCTTCGTTTAAGCTGTCTTGGTTCCGCCACTTATCTACAAACAAAAAAGGAGTTTATTCTATTCCACTCTTTTTTGTTAGCAGCTAAGGGCCTCGCCATCGCCAAGCTAACACTTCGCCCCGGGGCCCGAGTAAAACTATCTATGCAAAAATACTTTACGGGTATACACTTTTTTATTGTCCTCGAAAATATTTACTAGATACATCCCATTGGCATTTCCTGAAATATTAATAGAGCTCTGATTGTTTGCAGATAAAATCTTTTGTCCCGCCACATTATATACTTCAATTCGGTAATCCAATTGGGTAGCTTCCACTTGTACCATTCCCGCTGTTACCGTTGGATATACTTTATATTTGTCCGCTATTTCATCTTCTACACTCATTCCGGTAGCAGGTATATCCGCAGTCCAAATACCACGACCATGGGTAAAAATAAATGCCTTACAATCGCTATTTCTAATTTTAACCTGATGCACCGATACATTAGGAATATCTGTTTCCAACACCCAATTCGTTCCTCCATTACTTGAAGTAAATAACCCAAAATCAGTTCCTATTACTAAATAATCTTCGTGATAAGGACTAACATCAATCGAGTTTACACCTAAACCCGCCGGTAAATCTCCTTGAATGGATGACCATACAGGCGTAGTATTGGCATTCACCACTTTATATACCCTTGGATTATTTGAAACGGTGCTATAGGTAATAAATAACGTTCCTTCGTTTTTAGGACTTACCGAAATACATGACATAAATCCACCTCCCACTGTGCCCGGAATCGTACTACTTAAATTTACCTGATCACCAGGTCCCGAAAAAATTCCACTTGGAACACGATAAAATTTATTAACCCCTCCGGCATATATAATCGGATCCAATTCATAAGAAACTCCCACTGCATATAAATTGGAAATTGGACTGGTAAGGATTTCCCAGTTATCGGCACCATTAATGGTTCTCCATAACCTATTTTGTGTAGGGAAATATAATTGTTGTCCATCTAATTCATTCATTTCAAAAGGATTGATAAACCAAGTTCCATCATCGATATCTCCATTGGCATCACCATCCATTTCATTCATGGCCGGATAAAAGAATGGATAATTGGCATGTGCATTGATCGTTTTTTGAATATGTCCATCCTGCCATGATACATAACCTTCGAAAGAGGTTTGCTGATTCACGGCACAAAAGGCTCCATCCCCTCCAAAAATATGATTCTGTGCCATAGTGGTTGGCTTGCCTGATTGAGTTCCATTGTCCTGTGTTCCGCCCCAAAAACGAACACTATCAGGGAAAAAACAACCTGCATAAAATTGAGTTACATTATATCCATTGTTGAGTTCGTAAGAGGTAGATCCGAAATAATTTACATCATATCTATGCACTCCACCATCATTCCCGATATAATAATAATCAGGATTCATTGGATCCGAAAAACCAATATGATAATCGGCATGCGAATCCCAACCTTGAATCCAGCCACCACCACCATTAAAACTAATGGCAATATCAACACCTCCTACAATGACGGTTTGTGGTGAATTATCATCGACAAACATCATCATAGTATACCACGGATATGGCAAACTAATACCATCTACCGAAGGATTTATTTTTTCGGTCCAGGTAACACCCTGATCAGTTGATTGCCAAAATGAATGAATGGCATCCCCTGTATTGTTTTCGTACATGGCATAAACATAATTGGCATTGGTTCTACATCTTGCCAATACTACCCGATTAAAATTGGAAACAGGTAAACCCGCTGTTGAAATTTCTGTAAAGGTCCCAACGTCACCCGATGGAGAATAATATAATCCATCATGATGCGCTGCCACAATAATACTTCCATCAGGAAACACCACAATATCGGTAATTTCACGTCCGGTTAAAACATTTACCCAGGTTGCGCCTGCATCTGGTGTTTGCCATAAACCTAAAGAACCTGTACCCACAAAAACTTCGTTGGTATCATTCAATGAATGTTCTATTTGCCAGGTATAATTAAAATTATTTCCCGAACTGGTTAACAGAGAAAAACTCTGTCCTCCATCGGTTGATTTATACACTCCGTTACCCGGAATTCCTGCACTATTTCCAGCCATTTCTCCACCTGAATAATAAAATATATTATGATCAAATGGACTTTGTGTGATAGACGTAATACTTAAATTAGCCATGTTATCATCCACCGGACTCCAGTTCGCACCTCTATCTGGGGAAACCCAAAGACCGCCAGAAACTCCTCCTGCAAAAAGTCTCGAAGAATCAGCATAATCTACTAACATGGCCCGGGTTCTTCCACCAACATTGTTCGGTCCACATTCGGTGACATTCGAAAAAAGTGCACCGGATCTAACTGAACGTAAATCCATCACTTCTTGCCGAACCTGATTATATAAATCCCAATCGATTAAACCATCCTGTCCTTTTTTCATTTCATAAAATTGTTCAAACCATCCGGGATTACCAGGGATTTCTTTTTCTTCGGAGGAAGGTTTTAAATAATTTTTTATTGATAAAACAGAAACTGCTGTAATTATTAAAAAGGGAATGATCCAGGAAACTTTTTTCATATGAGAAATTTAAATGCCCTTAGAGGCCATTAATAAAACAAATTTAATAATTATTGATGGCTTTGTATGGACAAAATTGATGATTTGTCGGGGAATGAGCAGGAATTGATAAAGTTTTTATAAGTTAGCAAAGAATTACTAATCAATGACATGACTGCTGAAGGCAAATCCACGAGAAATCAAATACTCATCATCATCGTGGCATCGTTGGGCTATTTTGTTGATATCTACGACCTTATCTTATTTAACGTTGTAAAAAAAAGCAGTTTATTATCCTTAGGCTTTTTACCCGATCAATTAAAAGATCTCGAAATATTTTTGTTTAACTGCCAAATGGGCGGCATGTTAACGGGTGGAATTTTATGGGGTATTTTAGGAGATAAAAAAGGGAGACTCAAGGTGTTATTTGGCTCCATCCTCTTGTACTCCTTAGCAAATATTGCCAATGCTTATGTTTGGGATCTCAATTCTTATGCGGTAATACGTTTTATTGCAGGGGTTGGGTTAGCCGGAGAATTAGGGGCGGGTATTACCCTCATCAGCGAAATGATGAAAAAAGAAAAACGAGGATATGGTACCATGATTGTGGTAACCTTTGGTGCCCTAGGTGCAGT
>JBEIQI010000047.1:0-15829 GCA_040376605.1 Flavobacteriales bacterium
ATGCAATTTGCGGATTTTGTAACTAGTGGATTTAATCCTATTGTAAATAATTTGGCAAAGATGCATTATCGTTGGGGACAAAATGCGGATGTGGTTATAAGAATGCCTACAGGTGCAGGTGTTGGAGCAGGACCGTTTCACTCTCAAAGCAACGAAAGCTGGTTTTTACATACTCCTGGGTTAAAAATTGCCTATCCGGCTTTCCCACAAGATGCCAAAGGGTTATTGATTTCGGCCATTGAAGACACGAATCCCGTGATGTTTTTTGAGCATAAAGCATTATATAGATCTATTTCAGGAAATGTAAGTGATGGATATTTTAATCTTCCGTTTGGTGTTGCGAATACGTTAATACATGGAGACCAAGTAACCATTGTTACTTATGGTTTTGGTGTTCATTGGGCTTTGGAATATTTAAAAGAAAATCCAGAAGTTTCTGCTGATTTGATAGATTTAAGAACGCTGAATCCATTAGATATGGATGCCATTTATACTTCGGTACGTAAAACAGGGAAAGTTATTATTTTGCATGAATGTACCTTAACAGGTGGAGTAGGAGCGGAGATATCAGCCTTAATTAACGAACATTGTTTTGAGCATTTAGATGCACCTGTGGTTCGTTGTGGAAGTTTAGATACACCGGTCCCATTTGCCTCTGATTTGGAATGGAATTTTTTACCTAAGAAAAGATTTGGAGAAAAATTGCAAGACTTGTTGAACTACTAGAATTATTGTATTTTTAAGTAAAATATGGAATTATGAAAAATAGCATCTTGCTTCTTTTAGTATTTTCATTTATTAGCCTGAAGGGTTTTAATCAATCCATTGCTCCCAACTGGACTTTGGATGATTGTAATTCCGTTAGTCACACTTTGCACAATTACTTGGATAGCCAGGAAGTGGTTGTGATGGAATTTGCTATGGGTTGTGCATCTTGTACCCAGGCTGCTGGACATTTAATGAATTTAAAGAATCAATATGCAATAACCCATCCTGGTAAAGTAAATTGGTTTTATATGGATTATTGGGGAAATACTTGCGTGGATGTAAATACTGCTATTGCTAGTTTTAATTTTGATGCTGGATTTATTAATTGTCAAGCGCAAAAGGATGATTATTATCCCTCTGTTTTTCCGATGCCTGCTATAATTATTGCTGCGGGCAATTACCATACGGTTATTTATCAAAGTCTTACCTGGTATAATTCTGATACTTCATTGATTAAAACAGCTATCGATCAATTTTTTAATACCGTTGGATTAGAAGATCAAAGTTCTAACGACGAAATATCTGTTTATCCTAACCCAGCCACTGACGTTTTAAATATTGATCTAAATACACTTAAGGAAAATAGTTTTCAGGGATTGGAAGTATATGATTTGCAGGGTAAAAAAATGAAATTGGTATACCAAAAAATCAATAATACTCTCAGGTTATCGGTTGGTTATTTCCCTGCGGGTAATTATATTTTGGAGATCACCTACAATGAAGGAGTGTTTCGAAAAACGTTTGTAAAGGATTAATTTCCCAACTTAATCAGCGATTTCCAGATGATACTAATATCTAACATGACTCTGTAATCTTTAGCATACAAAACATCTAGTTTTTCCTTTGTAAGTTGATCCGAAACCATGCCTTTGATCCCATCGGACGGATTTAAAACACCGGGTCTTAATTTAGGTAGATGAGTATTTGCATTAGAATATCCTATCCAGGTTTTTTTGCCAAATAATACGGCAAAAATATTACTAATAAAGCCGCCTTTATTTTTAGGGAACCAAATAATAAGGGGTAAAAAGGTAAAAAGGAATATTGATATGACCATATCCAGGAATCTTTTACGTGTTTTATTATTGGCTTTATTGATGGAGTTTAAATCAACCACATAGAGCTCTCCTCTGGTATTAATAGAGTTACTGCCAATAATAAATTCACTTTCGGGGGGGGCAATTTTATACTCAATTTCAGTGGATGTTCCGCTCATTGTTTGCATGATGCGGTCCGCTGGAATATTTTTTGCGCAAAATATAATTTCTGTGACTTGGTAAATTTTAACCACTTCCTGCAATTGTCTGGTATAGCCTAGGTATTTAGGATGGGTTTGGTCCGCTTCGGGAAATACATAACCAATTATATTAGGTTGCTGTTGGGTAGTTCTAATAAGTGCTTCCACCCGGCTACATTCATCTTTGTCTCCGGCAATAATGATTCTTTTGGTTGCTACCGGATCGAAACTTAGCTTTTTATAAAAATACAAATGTGCCAGCAAGCGAAGGGCTAAAACAGCTAAGGTTGAAATAGCAGCACCAACTAAAATAATGGCTCTGGAAAAACGATAGGTTTCGGGCAAGAGAGCATAGATCACTAATATAAAAATGGTGCCCACAAACATCCCTCTAAATATCTTCATTATTTTATATGGACGCTGGTAGGCTCCACTCCCGGCCATTGAAATAATCCATACTAATATATAGGCAGGCACTACAAATTGCATAAATTCAGGAGGATATGAGCCTCCATCAATATATTTATGATTGGCTTCCCAATAGTTTTTTAAAATATATAACAATCCAAAAATACTGGCAGCATCAAAAAGTGGAATAACCAGTTTTTTTATAATTCTAGTGCTAACTGCAATTCCGGCTCGTAAATAAATTGCCAGGTGAATGAGAAATGAAAATACACCGGCATGTCGCTGACTAAAATGTTTCCGAGCAAAAATAATCATGGCCTTATAAAAAACGAAGACATAATTAACACTGCTTTTTTTAGTGCTTTCCCCTTTATAATGTATGATGGTAGTTTCTGGTAAATAATAATTTTTATAACCACCTTTTATTATTCTATATGACAGATCGATATCTTCACCATACATAAAGAAGGTTTCATCTAATAAACCAATCTTGTCTAAAACTGTTTTACGCATCAACATAAAGGCCCCCGATAATATTTCTACTTCGTGAGTTTTGTCTTTATCCAAATAGCCTAAATGGTAACGACCGAATTTTTTTGAGGAAGGGAAGAAGCTGCTTAATCCAAATATTTTGTAGAAGGCTACCCATGGTGTTGGTAAACCTCTTTTACTTTCAGGTAAAAATTTGCCTTTCCCATCAATCATCTTAACACCCAGTCCACCAGCATCCGGATGATTATCCATAAATTCTGTAACCTTGGTAAAAGTATCATCCTGAACAACCGTGTCGGGATTTAATAATAAAATATATTCTCCCTTTGCCAATAGCATGGCTTGGTTATTAGCTTTCGAAAATCCTAAGTTCTCTTTATTCTCTATTATAATGGCCCGTGGGAATTTTTCTTTGACCATTTTTATAGAACCATCCACCGAATTATTGTCAACTACAAATACTTCTGCTTCTAACGGACCCTTTTGTAAGGCTTTAAAAACAGATTGTAGGCATTGATCTAAAAAATGCTCTACATTATAATTAACGATAACAATAGATAGTTTCACGCTGCTACGAAGTTAATAAAATTGACGAATGCTATTAACTTCTCTGCTGCTGAGCCCCGAATGAGATGCTTTTGAGGATTAATTTTTAGCTAATGTATTCTCGTAAGGGGTTCTTTGTAAAATGGACCTCCCTAAAGTAACTTCGTCGGCATATTCAAGTTCATCCCCAAAGGAAATTCCTCTTGCAATAGTGGATATAGTAATTGGGGCATCCTGAATTTTTTTATAGAGATAAAAGCTGGTAGTTTCCCCTTCCATGGTCGTACTTAGGGCAAGGATTACTTCTTTAACCAGTCCATTATTTACTTTATCCGTTAAGGTATCAATAAACAAATCGCTGGGTCCAATGCCGTCCATCGGCGATATTTTCCCACCTAATACATGGTAAACTCCTTTAAACTGATGGGTGTTTTCAATGGCCATCACATCTCTTACATCTTCAACCACACAAAGAAGGGAAGAGTCTCTCTTTTGATCTGCACAAATATTACATATTGGTTGATCGGATAGGTTATGACAGTTGCCACAGTATTGAATTTCTGATCGAAGTTTATGTAAACTTTGGGCAAATTGCTCTACTTGCGATTTATCTAGTTTTAATAGATGAAGAACCATTCGTGTGGCCGTTTTGCGACCAACTCCAGGAAGGCCTTGAAAGGATTGAATGGCATCTTCTAAAAGTTTGGATGAGAATTGCTCCATGGGGCAAAGGTAGTTAATTGCCAGAGAATTTTTAATGCATACGGAAGAGCCTTGCTATATCTAAATTCGTTCCGACGGATGACAAACCTTTGATAGGAGCCTATAAGATTTAGGAGTTCCCCTGACTTTATCCTTTATAACTTGAATGGTGTTCAATTAAATGGAGAAGTTCTTCCCATGACGGAAAAGTCATTTCTAAAGTATTTAATTGGATAAAGTACCCCAAATTTTTGTGATTCTTATAAAATGTCACTCGGTAAAAACGCATTTATGCTCAATTGAAACCAATTAATTCTCAATAGATTATTTGCAACTTAATTCTAGGCAAAAATGACATAATACTTTGCTAAATATGCGTAATACTCGACTAGAATGTGTAAATACATAAAATTATTCTTATTGAAAATCAATAACTTATGTAAGTTGTTGAAATTTGAATCTTCATTGTTTTGGAAAAGGAGATAAGCTGCTATAAATTAGATTAAAATTTAATAATTATGAAAACAAAAGAAGCCTCAAACTCGATTCTAAAAGCAGTTCTAGTATTAGTTTTAATTTCTATTATGGTGGTAGCTTTTGTGTATAATATTGGTTAAAACATTTAGTAGTAAATTAATTTGTTAATTATAAAAAGAGCCCTATTATAGGGCTTTTTGCTTTATATCAGTCAATGAATTTTAAAATGGAGCTAGGTTTTGAGAGACTTATTCTATGTCAATTTAAGGTGGGGAGGGCTTCTTTGTGTCAAGCCTAACATTTTTAATACTCAGTTAAAGTAACTATATACTCAATGAAAAAGAATAAATACTCAATTACTTTTTTGAATATTTATACTCATTGAAAATGCATAAATACTCATTCAAAAATATCAAATACTCATTCAAAGTGGCTTTATACATAAAATTATTCTTATTGAAAATCAGTGCGTTGTATTATTTGTTAAGATTTTCTTAATTCAGAATTTGTAGGATTTATCAAGTGTCTTTAAATTGGATTCAAATACATCTAATTATGAGAACGAGACATCAAATTTCAACCAGGAAAACAGCCTTTATAGGATTTATAAAGGCGGCTGCAACTGCTCTTTTATCGGTAATAATTGTATTATTATTGATGAATTACGCCACCACCTTATCTTATTCGGCACCATTATTATCAATTAAGTCTTCTGAGATTCAAACGGATTGTGGTAATTCTAACAATTGTTCAAGTAAAATGGATGATACTCTCTTTAAAACAAAGTATCAGGAAATTGCGGGCAAATATTTTGAAGAAACCAGAATGTCTTTATCCAAAGAGTTGGTGGATCATTATTGCCTTTCTAGTGAGCAAGTAAAGGATTTAATGTCCTTATTTTCTTATGATCGGAGCAGAATGGACTTTGCCTCCTATGCCATTGTAAAAGTAATTGATCCTGAGAATTTTATGGTTTGCAAGGAATCTTTTATGATTAGTGCCAACGGAACGGTGATTGAGGATTTAATTAAAGATCATATGGCAAGTTTAGAAAAATAACTCGTTCTTAATCCATACATCCTTTGTAGTTATCCCCTGATAGGTTCTGTCAGGGGATTTTTATTTTGTTGTAAATCAGATAATTAACTCATCTTGTAATTTTATTTAACAATATTTTTTAGTACTATGTATTGCATGGTACTAAATTAAGCATAGATTTGTGTCATAAATAATAATATGTCAGCTCAAGTAACAGTAGAAAACACAGAAGCACAGATGAGAAAGGGAATCCTTGAGTTGGTGATCCTTTCTCTACTGGCCCGCAATGATGCTTATGCTTCAGATATCATTAATGAACTGAAGGAAACTAAGTTGATCGTTGTTGAGGGCACATTGTATCCTCTGCTCACCCGATTAAAAAACGGGGAGTTATTAACCTATCGTTGGGAAGAATCTACTCAAGGTCCTCCTCGCAAATATTATGCACTTACCGAAAAAGGCAAGGAGTTTTTGGGACAATTAAATACCACATGGGATGAATTGGTAAGTGCAGTGAATTATGTAAAAAATAATACCAAATCAACTAACCATTAAAATGATGATTACAATCGGAGAAATTTTAAAATAAAAAATCATGAAAAAAACAATCAATGTAAATATTGGAGGTATGATGTTCCACCTGGATGAGGATGCCTTCGAAAAATGTAAATCTTATTTAGATACTCTTAAAGTAAAATTCACCAAAATAGAGGGCGGAGATGAGATTATTGATGATATTGAAAGTCGAATAGCTGAGATTTTTAAAGAAAAATTATCAAATATTCGGGAGGTTGTTTCATTGCAAGATGTTGATGAAATGGCAGCCATCATGGGTGATCCGAGTTCATTTATTGATGAAGAGTCCATAACAACATCCACATCAACGGATTCATCCGAAAATCAAACGATCACCAAACGCAGGTTGTTTCGTGACCCGGAAAAAAGAGTTTTGGGAGGTGTTTGTAGTGGATTTGGTGCATATTTTAATATTGATCCTTGGGTGGTTCGTATTATTATGATTTGTTTGGTTCTTTTTGCCGGGGTTAGTTTCTTACTTTATTTTATCTTTTGGTTAGCCATGCCCAAGGCAGTTTCTACTGCCGATAGATTAATGATGAAAGGTAAACGTGTTGATATTAATAGCATTGAAGAATCAGTAAAAAAAGAATGGAGCGAAACCAAATCAGGTATTAAAAATGCAGGGAAGAACGCAAAGTCAAGTTCTGTAATTTCGGGGTTGGGTAAATTTATACGAATTTCATTTGGAATAGTCTTTTTGTTCTTCAGTATTTTAATACTTGCTGGGTTTATTTGGGTGATGTTAACCGATACAGCCACTTTACATTTCGATAACCTCGATTTATCCATCAATGAAGGCAGTGCTTTAATATTCGATAGTTTTGGTGAGAAGTTTATAGCTTACTTAAGTGCCTGGATTTTAGTTGTGGTACCATCGGTTCTTTCTATTTATCTGGGGTTGCGTTCGATTCTCCAGTTTAAACATAAACTGAGATATGTAATGTTGAGTGGTTTTATATTATTCATGGTTGGTCTGATTTTAGCCATTTATACAGGAATTAGTATTGCTGAAAAAAATAAAATTGAAGCAAGTACCAAAGAGATTCCACCCGTTTTGGTATCGGATTCTGCAACTATATATGTAAGTGCCATTACTTCTGATGGGATCAGTGGATATGATTTGAATGGTTTGCCAATTCATAATGTAAGCTTTGATATAAGAAGAAGTACAATGGATAGCATACCAACCCTTGAAGTAATGAAAAAGTCACAGGGTAAGGATAAGCAGCAGGCTTATGATTTGGCTCAACGGATTAATTTCTATTATCAACTCGATAGAAATCAACTTCAATTATCGCCATATTTTATGATAGATAAGGGAGAGAAGTTTAGAGGACAAGAAGTGAAAATCAACTTGTTCTTGCCTGATGGATATAAAGTTTATTTGGCTAAAGGCTCTGAGAAAGTAATAAATAATATCAGAAATATTCAGGACGTTTGGGATTCAGATATGCCAGAGCATACATGGACTATGACAAAAAATGGATTAAACTGTGATGATTGTCCATCTGATATTATCCGTATGGATCACCAGGACGATACCGATTCAAATAGTCAAGTGAAGATCAAAGTAACGGACGGTGATGAATCACATGAGATTGTGGTAGATTAACTTAAATTAATCTGTAACATTTATCAACTTGTTACGTCCAATTGCAAAAGAGTAAATAAAGTTCTTTACATAATAGTATCTTTGTAAAAGCAAGCCGGCCTGTCGCTATCTCAATTGTTTCAATTGGGAGGGAGGAAAGTCCGGGCAGCACAGAGCACCGCACTTCATAATCAGAAGGATATTATTTGTTTCGGCAAATGTTATACGGAAAGTGCCACAGAAAATAACTACCTAACTTTTAGGAGTTAGGAAAAGGTGAAAATGTGAGGTAAAAGCTCACAATTCTGTTTGGTAACAAATGGAATGGGTAAACCCTGCGGGCTGAAAGACCAAATACACCCCAATGAAACGGCTCGTTTCGCTATAGGGGAGGGTAGGTTGCTAGATTCAAATGGTGACATTTGAAGTAGATAAATGACAGGTTAAAACAGAACCCGGCTTACTGGCTTGCTTTTTTTTATTTTTTCTCAATGCCTAATATTCAATCTACTTTTGAATTGAATAGGCATTGTATTGCCCAAATTGAAGTAATTAATTTAAAAACCAATAATCAATATTTATATGAAAAATGTTCCAAAAATACTGAAAGCGATGTTTGTGCTGTTCTTTATTTTACAAATGGTATTTTATACTAACCTTTATGCGCATAAGTCGATTGATGCAACTAAATTAGATTATTATCTGGATGATATCGAAAAAAGTCATCAAGCCATGTTTAGCATTTCAATTTCTGAAAAGGGAAGTTCTATTTACAATAGGAGTGTTGGTTTTATTGAACCTTCACTTACTATTCGATCCGGATTCGATACCAAGTATAGAATTGGTGAAGCTTCTGGGATATTTACCTCCGTTATGTTTATGCAAATGGTGGATGAAAAAATGATTCAACTAGGGACTCCCTTATCAAGATTTTTTCCTGAAATTCCAAATGCCAAAAACATTTCAATGGAAGATCTTCTTACCGAAAAACTGAATATCTCTGATTTTTTGTCGGGAGGTAAATATTTTATGCCTGAATGTGGAGAGTATGTTTTTGATCAAATGGTTATCGAGAATCAATTGAAGAGTCATTTAGATCGAAATTCATTCAATGAATTCAAATTTAATAGTGCGAATTTCCTAATATTAGGTTTGATCATAGAAAAACTGGAGGGAAAGACCTATGGGGAGATATTGCAAGAACAAATAGTTCAACCTCTTCAGTTATGTAATACTTATGATATTAATGCTAGAATGAATCATTCAATGGAAGCCACCTCATTTGTGAATTCTAACGATTCACTTTTGAAATTTGGAGAATGGGATTTGAAATCTATTAAAGGTTCCGCAAGTATCCTGTCAAGTCCAAACGACAGTCTTTGCATTTGTATTACCATTAACTGATTAGCGAATCCTCGTCTGGACTTGGTAAACGAAGTAGTTGAAATTATATTTAGCTCATAATAAATCAGGTATTGCGTAACCATCTACCTCTTCATTTTTTGGTGTTTATGAATGATAGCTGGTTTTTTATGATTATATCTATCAGGCCAATCTTCATTGTTTTCCAAAAGCCTGATAGCATTACAAATGCTCTAAAGCATGTTGTCTGCTAAACATTTATTAATTTAGCGTCAGCCTATGCTAAATTTCAACATAATAGTTAATTCCAATCTACAATTTCTAATCAGAAGGGTAGTTGTCATTCTTCTCTTATGGCTATTAATTCCGTGTAGTCTTTTTGCTCAATATACTGCATTTACTTCTTACACCCTTGATCATGGTCTCCCTTCAAATACAGCTTATTATATTATGAAGGATGTGGATGGGTATATTTGGATAACCACAGATCGAGGTTTAGTAAAGTATGATGGTTATGACTTTAAAGTCTATACCACTCAAGATGGTTTGTCGGATAATGAAATGTTCGAGGCATTTCAGGATAGTAAAAAACGAATTTGGTTTTCCACCTTAAATGGTATTCCTACTTTATATGCTAACAACAGCTTTTATAGCTTCGAGCATTTATTTAATACTAGTGGATTGAATTTATTAGGCCCATGCTTTAGGGTTTTAGAAATCCGGAATAGTATATGGTTTTTAACCAGAAAGCATTTACTAAAATTGAATCCTAATAATATTATTGAAGTTTTTCCAGCAAATAATTTATCTTTTGTTTCGATGGCCTTTAATAATATAAAGGATGAATTGGTGGTATTATTTGCTTCTTCAAAGCAGGCCATTACTATTGATAATAACAATCGCATTGATACCATTAATATGCAATTACCAAGAACCACCACTATTACTAAATCTTTGATTAAAGGGAATAAATTATTTTATACTTCATGGCGAAAATTATCCATTTATGATTTTGAAAATCATACTAGTGATTCTATTGAGTACAATACAGAGTTGCTTTCCATCGTTAATTCGGATAACGATAGTTTAATTTATCTTGGAGCAGCTGTAAATGTTTTTGAGTTTAATATCTATCAAAATACTTCTGCCATTAAGTTGGCCAAACAGCCCGAAGTATCCTCCATTTATAAGGATTCAGATAGATCTTATTGGGTTTCTTCGTTAAATAATGGGGTTAGTTATTTTGGCAATCGCTATGTTCAGGTTTTAAGTAACAAAAACATTCTCCCATTTGAATATATTTCAAACGTTAGGAAGTTTGGTAATTTACTTGTATTAACATCTGATAAATTTAGTTTATGTACTTACAATATTGCTACCGGTAAAATTGAATCTATTTACAATGATTCGGAGAATATTCCTGGTAGAGGCTTTTCTAATACCATAAGGCTAACTCCAAAAGGAGACATCCTTGTTAGCTTTAGGGTTGTTTTGTTAAAAATTGATAGAGATGGACGGATTTTTGTTCTTCCTTTAAAACAAGCAAATTATGATGTTGTTTATACGGATGATGCCATGGTGTCGTTGCATGCCGAGCATATTGTAAAGCGACCTTTAAATGGTTCTATTGTTCAAAATGTGCTGGAATTAGAAAGAATGTCTATTATGACTAGGCATTTATTTTATGATGATAATACCGATGATATTTATGCTTTTGGTTCAAGTGGTTTGTTGAGAATAAATGCCAATCGGTTTGATTCAATTATTAACTATAATCATATTAAAAAAATTGAGAATAATGTATCATCTTTCGCAAAGTATAATGATTCCATTTTTATTGTTGGTACAACGGATAATGGAATTCATTTTATGAAACATGATTCCATTTTTGCCAGTTTAACAAAGAATGATCTATTAATTTCCAACTATATTCATTGCATATTCGTTGATAGCAATGAAATATGGTTGGGTACCGATAAGGGTATGGATAGATTAATTGTTCACTCCAATAACAAACAGGTTAGCATTCAGCATATAGGGAAACGTGATGGAATTTATAGCAATGAAATTACTGATATCTTTATTGATAATGATACGGTGTTTGCCTCATCACCCTCCGGTTTATTTTTCTTTGATAAGAAACATATCAATCAAATCAAGGAGAGATCTATTCTTAATATTGATTATGTTAAAATTAATGGTGAGGAAACCAAATTGGAAGATTTATCCAACCTTCAACCAGTTCAAAATAAGGTTAAGCTAAAATTCACGGGAATTTCGTATCATTTATCAGGTGAAGTATTATATCGTTACAAGTTAGCTCCGCATGATAAGGAATGGCATTATACTACCTCCAGAGAAATTGAGTATGCTTCATTATCCCCGAACAACTATCAATTCACCATTCAGTGCAAAGGTAGTGGTGGTTGGTCCGCCGTTAAAACAATTCCATTTTCCATTCGGCCAACTTTTTTTCAAAGATTAGGAGTTCAAATTTTAGGCCTTTTGTTGATCTTATTGATAGTAATTTTGATTGTTGTATTTAGAATTAAGGTAATTAAGCGAGGCCATAAAATTAAGGAGAGATTATTGAGATTGGAGAATGAGAATCTGGAGAGTTTAAAGAATCAGGCAATCAAGGGTAAAGAGTTAATTGAGTTGGAACAGCAGGCGCTTAGATTGCACATGAATCCTCATTTTATATTTAATGCAATTAATGCCATTCAAGGCTTTTATGCAGGGAAGGAAATAAATAAGGCCAAACAGTTTATTAGTTATTTTTCGAAATTGTTGAGAATGATACTGGAAACATCCAAAGAAAAATTAGTTCCGGTAACCACGGAGGTTGAAATTGTTAGAAATTATCTTGAATTATTTTTGCTTCGATTCGAAAACAAATATGAATATAACATATTTATCTCTGAAGATATTGATGCTGAAAATGTTCAGATACCTCCAATGATTGTTCAACCGTTCGTAGAAAATGCGGTGCTTCATGGTATCTCTCCATTAAAATCAAAAGGCAAAATTTCCATTAAATTCCAAAAGGAAGATGGAATTCTTAAAATCACTATTCAGGATGATGGCATTGGACGAAAAAAATCTGGAGAATTGAAGATGTTTAATACAACAAAATCAACTGGAATAAAGGTTACTCAAATGAGGTTAAAGCACATCAATGAACAATTGAATATTGGCAAATATGTCGAAATTATTGATTTAGAGAATCAGGGAGAAGATAGTGGAACCCTTGTTATCTTGCGAGTACATATCATTAATAAATATTAAGCCCTTACATTTTAGCGAATTTATTTTTATAAATTTACCTAAAATCAGCATAAATGATTCGATGTGTAGTTGTAGATGATGAAAAACAATCCAGAAGTATTCTAATCAGCGAGTTGGGAGAGTATAAGGATCAGATTAAAATTATTGCCGAGGCAGATTCAGTAATAACGGCGGTAGATATTATTAATGACTTTAGACCAGATGTGGTTTTTTTGGATGTTCATTTAGGTGATGGAACTGGATTTAACGTTCTTGAGAAATTGGAATGGAAAGAATGCAAGGTTGTTTTCGTTACTGCTTTTGATGAATATGCGATTAAGGCTTTTCAATTTAATGCGATTGACTATATTTTAAAACCAATTTCATTGGAAGAGATTGCAAGGGTGGTGAACAAACTGAGTCAATCTGAAGCATTAAATGAAACAGAACTTAATAATAATTTATTATCCAGTTATAAAAATGTTAGTCCAAATCGGATTGCAATATCCAATAGTGATGGAGTCCATTTGTTAGAAATTGAAGATATCATCAGATGTGAAGCGGATGGTAATTACACTAAAATTTGCCTAATAAATGGCGAACTCATTCTTACGTCTAAAACACTCAAAGAATATGATACCATGTTGATGGAATTCAATTTTGAAAGGGTTCATAATTCTCATTTAGTCAATATGCGTCATATTAAAAAGTATTTGAATAAAGAAAGTGGATACCTGCAATTGTCGGATGGCACTCAAATACCTGTTTCTCAACGAAAAAAATCTTATGTTCTAAGTATCTTAGATCGAACGATTTAATACTAAACGAAAATCTTCCCGGGATTTAAAATTCCTTTTGGATCAAATACTTTTTTTATTTCTTTCATCAGGTTGATTTGGGTGGCATTAAACGCAATATCCATATAGCTTTTTTGAACGTAGCCTATGCCATGCTCTCCACTAAGTGTTCCTCCTAGTTTAACGCATAGTTCAAATATTTCTCTGATTCCTTTTGGAAGTTCTTCATTCCAGGTTTTATCGTCCAACTCACCTTTAATGATATTTACATGTAAGTTACCATCCCCAGCATGGCCATAACAAACCGATTTGAATCCGTACTTATTCCCAATTTCTTTAACTCCTTTCAATAAATCAGGCAGGAAATATCTAGGTACTACAGTATCTTCTTCTTTATATATTGAATTCGATTTTACGGCTTCAGCTACAGATCTTCGAAGTTTCCACAGTGTGTTTTTTTCATCAGCGCTCTCCGCATAATAAATATTTAACGAGTTGAAATTTTCAGCTACCTCCACTATTTTTTCACAGGTTTGCCTAAGCACTTCCATGTTTGTTCCATCCACTTCAATTAATAAATGAGCCTTTTCTTCATCAGTTATCTTCAAAGGGATATCTTTTTTAAATTTCAAAGTCCAATCAATGGCATCTCTTTCCATAAACTCTAATGCAGAAGGAATAATGCCAGCTTTAAAAATGGCAGAAACGCATTTGCAAGCATCTTCCGGATCTGCAAATGGTACTAACATGACAATGGTTTGAGGAGGATAAGGAATTAGGCGCAATACTATTTTGGTAATAATACCTAATGTGCCTTCACTTCCTACAATTAATTGGGTTAAATTGTAACCAGTAGAGTTTTTTAAAACATTGGCACCGGTCCAGATAATTTCTCCATTAGCTAATACTATCTCGCAGTTAAGAACATAATCTTTTGTTACACCGTATTTAACGGCTCGTGGACCTCCGGCACATTCGGCTAAATTACCACCAATAAAACATGTGCCTCTGCTACTAGGATCAGGCGGATAATACAAACCTTTTTCGATAACGGTTTCTTGAAGAACTTGAGTAATAACACCTGGCTCTACAATTACTTGTAAATTATTTTCGTCAATTGTAATTATTTTATTGAACTTATGCATGGATATCAAAACACCTCCATAGATGGGGAGTGCACCGCCGCTTAAACCGGTTCCACCGCCTCTTGGTGTAACAGCTATTCCCTTTTCGTTACAATATTTTAGTATTAATGAAATCTGATGGGTGTTTTCAGGAATTAATACAACCTCCGGAACAAACACTAAATCTTCTGTTTCATCGTGAGCATAGTCTTGTTTTCGATGATCAATGATCACACTGTGTATGCCTAAAACCTCAATAAAATGGGAAATGTCTTTTTCGGAAGGGGTTGTAAAACTCATATACAAATGTATAAGTTTTTGAAGAATTCTATTGGCTCATATTTTCTTTATTTCGTGGGTTTAATGGTGTTTATGGTGGGCCTTGTTTGCTCTAATCATGGTACCGTATAATTTTCTTTCAATGTTCCCGTTCTTTTCTTAATTTTGAACCAATGAAGTTTCGATCATATATTGTTATAATTCTTGTTAGCCTATTAGGCTTTATAGCTCCGGCTTATGCCGTAAGGTTTAAACTTGCCGTGTTGAAATATGGTGGCGGAGGGGATTATTATGCTAACCCAACAAGCTTACCTAATTTAATTAAATTCTGTAATAAAGAACTAAAAACAAATATTGATGTTGAACCGGATGTGGTAGAGGTGGGTAGTGGCGATATTTTTAATTATCCTTTTATTCATATGACAGGCCATGGTAATGTATTTTTGAATAACCAGGAACTTGAGAATCTTCGTAACTATTTATTGGGTGGAGGATTTCTTCACATTGATGACAATTATGGAATGGACAAGTATGTAAGAAGGGAGTTGGCGAAACTTTTCCCTGACAAGGAACTAGTGGAACTTCCATCCTCACATGAAATATATCATCAGAAATTTGATTTTACTAAAGGATTACCTAAAATTCATGAACACGACAACAAGGCACCTCAAGGTTTTGGTATTATGCATGAAGGCCGGTTAATTCTTTATTATACCTATGAATGTGATTTAGGCGATGGTTGGGAAGATACAGAGGTTCATGGTGATAGCGATGAGACCCGAACCAAAGCATTAAAAATGGGAGCTAATATTATCCAATATGTTTTTTTTGGAAGCTATAAAAATTAAATGTCAATTTTCATTCCATCAAATGCGAATTTCATATGGTTAGGGAGTTTTTGTTCCTCTTCGTCATGCAAACCCAAGCGATGACTCATATGAATAAATATACCTTTTTCTGGGTGAATTTGATTGATTAATTCTATGGCCTGAGGTACCGTATAATGAGAAATATGATCATCATAATGTAATGCATTAAGCACCATTATCTGGGACCCTTCTATTTTTTTCATCTCTGATTCGCTAATAAAATTAGCATCAGTAATATAGGTAAAGTCGTGAATTCGAAATCCCAAAACAGGCAATTTATAATGCATTACCTC
>JBEIQI010000190.1:0-6187 GCA_040376605.1 Flavobacteriales bacterium
CCTTTTTAAGTAGATATTTAAATCCCCCATCGCCATATTTATTCCAATAACGATACAAAAAATCGTATCGCATTTGATCTACCACGATACCCACTACCAGTTTGGGCTGTGTAATTTTTTGGGCATTTATTTGAATTGACAAAAAACAAATAGTTAGCAATAAGAGTAGCTTTTTCATCTAATAGATTTGACAAGTGAAATTAATTCAGATATCAAAAATAAAGATAAATATGGGGTTAAATAAAAAAGAGTTTATTGTAACTAAATAGTTAACTAACTCACCTATGAATCAATGATTTACTTAATAGAGATCAACGATACCGCAAAATGTAAATTCATTTTAGCAATGATATGATGTTTGCCAATTGGCAGAACAACCAATTCTTTAGTTGAATTTTCAAGTTTAAGGAAATAAGCTTTTTGATACCCAGTACTCTTTTTGTAGGTTACCATCATCTCATCCATTGCACCACTATATACTCCATTTCCGGTTCCATCTCCTCCCATATCAATAGTAGTTTTATTAGTACTCACCAAATCCTTAAAATTGGCATCGCTTAAGAATATGCATGATTGATCTTCTAAAACTTTATCCTCCGCCTTGAAATAATTATAATAGGTAGTAGCTGATTTTAAAGCGTTTGCTGAAATGGTGATACTTCCACTTTTATTGATAGGATTCGACATCACCCAATTAAAGGCTATGCCATTAGTTACTTCAGTTAAAGTAATATCGAAATTATAAGAGTCTGTTCCACGATCTACCAAATAGTTCAATTGATCACCTACCTTTAAAGCAGGAAGTTCTTGCGCTATAACAGTGTTAGTTAATCCAATAAAGACTCCAAATACATAAATAAGGTTTTTCATAGTGATAGTTGTTGGTAAAGTTAATATAATATTATTGGGCTAAAGACTAATTACCAGAGGCATCCATAAAAATTTTATAGGCATACCAGGCTCGATAATCGCCATCGTACAGAAATATTCTATCATTTCCGAATCCTAGTCTAAAAACCTCTATAGGTGGGGCATCGAATGGCATTTTTACAGATGATTGATAAATTCCTTTAGCATTGATAAAAAGCAATTGATAATTAACGATATCATAAATAATAAATTCGTAATTTTTATATCCAGTATAAAGCAGGGCATATGGATTAATATATGATATATCTACTGGAAGATTTTTAATGGGCATTACTTTTTTAAGTTTATTGTTCTTTTGGTTATAGGTGTAAATTTTTCCATAATCGTAAGCATACATTTCGCCTTTGGCAATATTGCATACAATTTGGGATTGATCGTTGGGGGGTATAAAATTTGATGAATTAGCCTGCGATATTGGATTCGAAGGATATCCATTAGCATCAATAAACATTTTAAAAGTACCACCTGTAAACTTTGTTCCTTCGAAACATTTTAATTTGGCATTATACCAAAACCCACGGGTATCAACCTTGGGGGTGGTGGTATAAATCACCTCTCCTGATCCGGTAAAAACTTCCAAAGGAAAATCGGCATTCCCTGCCTGAACACAATAATAATATCCATTGTTGGGGTTATAGGTTACTGTTAATCCGTTAGCACCTCCTTCACCCTGAACAAAATAGGCAAAATCAAGCGCAGGATTTGTAATTGGTTTCTTTTGAGCATCAACTGCGGATATGCTCATTAATACAGCTATAAATACACTTAACTTTTTAACCATGTGCAATTTTTATTCTGTTTTACATCCAATCTATACATTCTGTTATACCCATTTTAAGGTAATTGTTAGTTGCCGATAGCCATTGTAACCAAAGTTTTTTTACCATACCGTAAACTTAAATAGGATTCCACACCCAGTTCTTCAGGAAAGGTAAAAGTAATGGTTCCATTACTCACCTCAGGTTGTAAAACATATTCCGTTTTTTCTTTTAAATCAGAATATGTCCAGGCACCTGAACCCATTTCACCCACAAACTCAAAGGTTACCTTGGGTGTTTTTGAAGTAGAATAATCTACCATTTTTACTCCTGAAGGTTTGAAATAAAATTCTTTAGGGAAATTGCGTGTGATATATAATGGGGCTGCAATAAAATTCTCCAACGATTGGGCAGAATATGCCACATATTGAAATCCGGAATCAGGATGATGATTAAGGGAAAATAGTTCCTTATTGGTTAAGTAATAATGACCATCTAGTTCATGTACAAATTCCTTCGACTTTTTATCAATATATCCACTGGCCCATGTACAATCTAATGGCCTCCATTGCCCGTTGATTTCTACCATATTCCAGGCATGATATGATTTTTTGTTGACCTTACCTATATCTTTTATGGTGGTTTTGCTCCATCCATAAATCATAAGCGTTTTTAAACCTACCGCATCCGCCATATCAGAAAACAACTGGGCATATTGCCAGCAGACACCCAAGCCTTGCTCCGTTGCTTTTCCAAACCCTTCCTTTACCATATCATAGTCGTAATCGTAATAACTTGAAACAAAATCGAAGATAGCCCTGGCCTTTAATGAATCAATCTCAAATTTATCAGCTACCAAATGGGCCATTGATTCAAGATTCTTTGGGGTAATAATGGGTATTTTTATACTTTTTACATAATCATCTACTTCCTTATACACGTTTTTTTGAGCAAAGGAAAAAGTACCGAAGGCAAGGAATACAAGGACCAATAATTTTTTCATAGTAATAGTAGGCATATAAAAAGCTAATATAATTTTATTTTTGTTGATTATTGATCAAATTTTGATAACTTTAATGTATAATTGACAAATGTTTAATCCCCAATTTATGAAAACAATAGCTCTTTTTGCAGGTATGTTTCTTACAAGTATCGGTGTATTTTCGCAAAATGCCGTTACCAGTGATTATAAACTTATTGTGCCAGGAGAACCTACTTCTGCCACCATGTCGGTATCAAAGTCTTTATTAGGTAAAATACAAGGTTTGGTATGCAAAACCGGTGAAATAAAAGGTTATACTATTTCCTTTAAAATTAACGAGGACTACTTTTCTAAAAGAATGGAGAACAATACCCTGGACAGTAAGGTAGTTGACAAACTACTTATGTTACCGGTAGGTGCTAATTTCTACTTATATGATATTAGTATAGCTGGTTATACTCAAAAAACAAGCACCAGCGGTAAAGCCCAATATGTGCTTACTGAATAATTGATTTTTAGAAAATATTTAATGGCTTAAGATTAAAACCTTAAGCCATTTTTTTTTGCCCTTGGGCCCAGGGGCGAAGCGGCAGCCCTGCAGATTGGCGACTTGGTAAGGCTTAACAGCTAAAAGCGAAGGACACGGAGCTCTTTAGCTGTTTAGCTTTAACTGGTCGCCAAACAAAGGCTAAAGCAGAGCAACTGATAGGGCCCCCCAATTTCTGCTATCTTATATAAATAACCTTTGGATAATTCTTTCAAAAACTTACTTTTGCATGAATCGTAAAAATCGTTTTTTCAACTTCTAAATACTTACACATGAACCAGGACATCTTTGGTGTTATCCGCGAATTAGTCAGTACTCAAGGTAAAGTAAAGTACTATAGCTTAAAAGAATTACAGAAACAAGGTTTCGCTATTAATAAACTTCCTTTCTCTATCCGTATTTTGGTGGAGAATGCATTGCGTAACCACGACGGTTTGCGTGTTACCGAAGAAAATGTGAGAACCATACTTAGTTGGAACAGTAAGGAAGCCAGCGACAAGGATATTCCGTTTATGCCTGCCCGTGTATTGTTGCAAGATTTTACCGGTGTACCTTGTGTGGTTGACTTAGCATCTTTGCGTGCCGAAGCTGCTCGTAAAGGAAAAGATGTAAGCAAAATTAATCCTTTAATTCCGGTTGATTTAGTTATTGACCACTCTGTACAAGTAGAGAATTATGGGCAAGCAGATTCATTAAAGAAAAATGTGGATCTGGAATATCAAAATAACGGTGAACGTTATATGCTATTGAAATGGGCTCAAAAAGCTTTCAATAACTTCTCAGCTGTTCCTCCGGGTATGGGTATTTGCCACCAGGTAAATTTAGAATATTTGAGTAAGGCCATTTTATCAAGAGATGGGGTTGCTTTCCCTGATTCATGTTTTGGTACCGATAGTCATACTCCAATGGTAAATGGTATTGGCGTGGTTGCTTGGGGTGTTGGAGGTATAGAAGCAGAAGCGGCTATGTTAGGTCAACCTTCGTACTTTATTATGCCTGAGGTAATCGGACTTAAATTAAAAGGGAAATTACCGGAAGGAGCAACTGCTACTGACCTGGTTTTAGCCGTTACTCAGTTGTTACGTAAACAAGGAGTAGTTGGAAAATTTGTGGAAGTTTTTGGAGATGGTTTAAATAATTTGGCGGTTACTGATAGAGCTACCATTTCTAACATGAGTCCTGAATTTGGCTGCACCATTACTTACTTCCCTATCGATGATCAAACCATCAACTTTATGCGTCGTACGGCTCGTACAGAAGATAATTTGAATTTGGTTGAGATGTATTGCAAAGAGAATATGTTATGGAGAGAAAACGAAGATCAAATTGAATACAGCGCTGTAGTAGAATTGGATCTTTCTACTATTGAACCTGCTGTGGCGGGTCCAAAACGTCCACAAGACAGAATTATATTACGCGACCTAGATAAAACTGTTCGTAAAGAACTAGCTGAAACTTATAAAAGAGAATATGTAACCGTTGATGATAGAGGTGCTGCTGCTGCAGAAGGAAAATTAAGATCAGTTACAGTAACTGGCGATAATGGAACTTATCCGGTAAGTGATGGCGCTGTGGTAATTGCGGCCATTACATCATGCACGAACACCTCGAATCCATCAGTTATGATTGGTGCTGGATTGGTTGCGAAAAAAGCAGTTGAAAAAGGTTTACAAGTAAAGCCTTGGGTAAAAACATCTTTGGCACCAGGCTCAAGAGTGGTTACTAAATATTTGGAGAAAGCAGGACTTAATACTTTCTTAGATACCTTACATTTTAACACAGTGGGTTATGGCTGTACTACTTGTATTGGTAACTCAGGTAACTTCCCGGCACATATAGAAAAAGCCATTGTTGAAAATGATTTAGCAGTAGCTTCGGTATTAAGTGGGAATAGAAATTTTGAAGCCCGTGTGCATCCACTGGTAAAAATGAACTTCCTGGCTTCGCCAATGTTGGTGGTGGTTTATGCCATCGCCGGTAGAACAGATATTGATATTTATAATGAGCCTATTGGAACCGCCAAAGATGGTACACCGGTTTATATGAAAGATATTTGGCCAAGCGATAAAGAAATTGCCGATACCATGAACATGGCGTTGGATCCAAAAGATTATGCCGCCAATTATGCTACTGCTTTTGATGGAGATGCTGCTTGGCAAGCATTGAATGCGCCTACCGGACAATTGTTTGAATGGGATGCAAAATCTACTTATGTAAAGGAGGCTCCTTTTTTCCAGAATATTTCTGAAACAGTGGCTGAACCAAAAAACATTGTAGATGCAAAAACATTATTGGTTTTAGGAGATTCAATTACTACGGATCATATTTCACCGGCAGGTTCTTTTAAAGAAAGTACTCCAGCTGGTAAATACTTAATTGAAAGAGGTGTTACCAAATCTGAATTCAATAGTTATGGTGCACGTCGTGGAAATCATGAGGTAATGATGAGAGGTACATTCGCGAATGTTCGTATTAAAAATAAACTGGCTACCAAAGAAGGCGGATATACTTTATATCATCCAACGCAGGAGGAGACTACTGTTTTTGAAGCTGCTGAAAAATATATGGCAGCAAATATTCCTACCATTATTTTAGGTGGTAAAGAATATGGTAATGGAAGTAGTAGAGACTGGGCCGCTAAAGGTCCAAATTTATTAGGAGTTAAAGCCGTAATTGTTGAATCGTTCGAAAGAATTCACCGTTCGAACCTGGCCGGTATGGGAGTTCTTCCATTATTATATATGGATGGACAAAATGCGGAAAGTTTAGGATTAACAGGCCATGAAACCTTTACTATTACAGGTATTGAAGAAGGTTTGGTTCCACAACAAATCATTAATGTAAAAGCAGTGAATGATAAAGGTGTGGTTACTGAATTCAAAACCAAATCTAGATTAGATTCTCAAATTGAAGTTGAATACTATAAAAATGGGGGTATTTTAAATTATGTTTTAAGACAGTTTTTGAAAG
>JBEIQI010000133.1:0-8082 GCA_040376605.1 Flavobacteriales bacterium
AAAAACTCCCATGTTTTGCCTGCATTAATGAGGAAGATTATGGATGCAAAAAAATCTAATTCTCCAACCGTTGAAATTTGGGGTACAGGTAAGCCACTTCGTGAATTTTTACATGTGGATGATTTAGCCGACGCATTGGTTTTTTTAATGCAGCATTATGATGATCCAGAATTTATCAATATTGGTTCCGGATCAGAAACTAGCATACATGAATTGGCAATTACCATCAAAGAAATTACCGGGTATACTGGTAATTTTATTTTTAATCATTCTATGCCTGATGGAACGCCGCGAAAATTATTGGAGTGTACTAAATTAAATGCTTTAGGCTGGTATCCGAAAATTTCATTAAGGGAGGGAATTACCAGGCTCTACCAGAATATGCAATGATTATTTTTTTCTCAGCCAAATATTTAACTCCATCCCGGTGTTTGTATATCTCATAATTGGCTTCAAAATAAAATCAGCTGATTTAGGAAGGAAGGTATCGCAAATTGAATATTCTAATAAGGCAATTTCGTAGTGGTTATCTTTAGCTTGGAGCTCAAAGGATCTGGGACTAAATTCGTACAAATGAAATGGAGAATGCATGGGTGATAAATTACCTACATAATCCATGCACCTACACTTATAATATGCATTGGCAAATTTTGAGATTAGCCAATGAGCAGAGGGCACTCCTATATAAATAATCCCTCCTGGTTTGGTCCAATCCAAGGCTTTTTTGAGGCATTTAGCGGGGTCTTCTACATGTTCGAATACAGCTCCGAACGTAACGAAATCAAAATGATTTTTTGGATATTCAGCATCTTCAATAGTGCTCATCATTAAATTTTGAGAATTGATTCCCATTTTTTCGATGGCCCTCTGATAAAAAGGCAATGAAGGTTCTATACCATATGCAACAAACCCTTCTGCTTTCATCGCAATCATAGCCTTTCCAATGCCTGCGCCTATATCCAATGCTTTCATCCCTTCATTAAATGGCATTAAGGTTTTGGTTTTCGTTATTTCATATTTAAAATAACTTTCATCCAACAAAAAGTATGATTCGTTCCAATAATCTTCTGGAGGTACCCCATAATGATCCTGTATATTTAAAGGAATGGGTTGAGGATTCGAAAAAATAAGTCCACATTTTTTACACTTACAAATGGTGATGGTAATCCCTGTCTTCTTTTTAGGATTTTTGCCTTGTGCCTTGTTTAATCGTTTACCTAAAATCTTATGATCTGCAGGCATCGAACCACACATATTACAATGTGTTATATCATTATATTTATAGGAGGTCACTTAAGTGCTTAGATTTTAAGAAGTCGAACAAATTTGGCTTCCGTGCGATAATATACGCTAATCGTATAAACCCCGGAGGCAAAGTTGATGGTATCGAAGCTAATATTATTTACCCCTTTAGTAACAGCATAGCTTTGACTTATGGTGGTTTGACCCTGCGCATCTGTAATAGTTAATTCTATATTATCATCAACCGGTACTATTAAATTAATAGAGGTTACTCCGCTAGTTGGGTTGGGGTATGGGCTAAAGACGTTAAATTCATAACTGTTAAGTGGAATACAGGACACAATATTTACAGTGGTATCAAAATATTGTGTGGTTATGGATCCAATGCGAAGGCAGCAGATATTGGCATCTTCCGAACTTTGTACACTATAACTACTTTGATAGGGGTATAGTCCTCCAATGGCCAAGGGACCGTCCCATTGTTCCAGAATGGGCTGGGATTCCTGGACCCATCCAATCATATCCATAGAAGTTAATTCAAAATTACTGAAGTTGGTAATGTTTCCATTAATTGTGATAAATCCGTTTTCTTCAATACATTCAAGATTGCTAATATCAATATCGAATATGTAGTTAGGATTTTTTATTTCGATCTGGGCGGTTGCTGTATCAGTGCATCCAAATGGATCTGTAATAATTACAAAGGGATTATAAACTCCTGAATCCTGATATGTATGTACCATTAAAGAATCTAAGCCAGTAAAACCATCATCAAAATTCCAATTATATGAACTAATCGTTCCGCTACCGGTAAAATTAAAAGTTGTTGGGAAGGGAATATTGCCAAATGCGGAATTGGTAACAAATGATGCATTAGGTGGCGCTTGAACATATACGTTTTCAGTAATGACTCCCGTACAATTACTATCTGAACTGATAACTAATCCAATACTTTGCAATCCGCTGGATGAAAAAATAATAGGAACGTTTGATGCATTGCCAACTGTGTCACCGTTGATGGTCCACAGCCACGAATTGATATTGGTATTTTGTGATAAACTATTGTCCAACAAATTGAATGGAATATTTTGGCAAACGGTATCTGTTAACAGAGCAATATCAGGTATTAAATAAGTGTTTAAGTCAAGGGTATCTTTGTAAATATTTTTGCAACCATTGGTTGCTGTGCTTATTAATTCTACCGAATATAATCCGGGACTGTTATAAGTAAATGTGGGGGCAATCAATTGGCTTGAATCGTTGGCTACCGTTCCAAAATACCATTGATAGGCTGCCATTCCTAAAGGAGGTGTAATATTGCTTGTATTGGTAAACAACAATTGATTAAAAGCACATTCCTTATTTACGGTGAATCCGGCATTACCTGATTCTAAAATATTGATGTTTTGAATGATCGTATCCTTACAACCGCTAATATTTTCTACTCTTAGTTGAAGTGGATATATTCCTGAATTGGGATAAAAGGCTGTTGGGTTTTGAAGAATGGAAGTATCATTGGTGCTGAAAGGATCTCCAAAATCCCAAAACCAGTTGGTGATGGGGCCAAAGGATGATGTCGATAAATCACTAAACATCGCATCTCCAGCATCGCAGTTTCTAACCAACCCAAATGCAGCATCAGGCCTGTTCATAATGGTAACACTAATTACCGTATCATCCGAACAACCTACATTAGTTGTTGTGGTTAAATTTACCAGGTAGTTGCCCGGATTCGAAAATAAATAGCTGGGATTTTGGCTTGAAGAGGTTCCTATGAGATCTCCGAAATTCCAGTTCCATTGTGTAATTGGATCTAATGCCGTGCTTGCATTGATAAAGGACGCAGAATCGCCTTGACATAAACTACTAACATTAAATGAGGCAACCGGAGCCACCCCCACAATGGTTATCGATATGGAGTCCTCTGCTATGCAACCAAAGGGGTTAGTAGCGATTACCCAATACAAACCACTTAAATTTACCTGAGTGATGCTATCCACACTACCGGTGCTCCAGATATACGTTGCACCGCTGCCCCCAGGCATATTAAGTGATAACCAATTGCCTGAGCATAAACTGGTATCATTACCCAGGGATGCCATTGGGAAATTATTAATTGAAATGGAGGCAGTATCAGAATGGATTGAACAACCATTGGTATCGGTAACCGAATAATAATAATTTCCTGCTGTTGAAATATTAAGAATAGAATCAGTTGTGCTATTGGACCATAATAAATTATAACCGGCAGCTCCTAAGCCTGAATTCCATGTGAGGTTTTCTCCTAAACAAATTGTAGAATCTTCCAATGAAAATGGCAAAGGATGGTTGAAATTGATGATGATTGAATCTCTAGAAACAAGCCCCATTCTATCAATTACTTCCACCCAGTAGGTCCCCGAATTGTTAACCACAAGTGAATCGGTGCTTGCTCCTGTAGACCAGGTGTGACTTATATATCCACCTTGTGTATGTAAAGTTGTAGCGCAAAGTGTATAATTATCTATTAGGTCAGGCCCTAAATTAACCGGTGGAAAAAATTTAAACTTCAAGTATTGCTCAATGAGATTGGTTTGGGCCAATGAGACTGTATCGTTTATGATTAATACTTCAGCTACATCAATGTTGGCATGAAATGTTGGAAGTGCAAGCGGTGTTCCATAATTGCCCAAAGTAAAACCACCAGGATTAGTACTTCCGGGATTGCCAAACGTTGTAAGAAAGCTAAAATTATTTCGGAGAAAAGAATTACCTGCATTATACCTAAAGTTAATGACCTTAAACCCATTTGGCCCTGCATCTGATGTTGAAAAGAAATTACCTCCATACACCAGGTATGAATTGGACAATAGTCCTAGTCGATAACTGTCTCCTACATTTCCATCAAAAATAAAATCATCGGTGCCCATAATCTTTTTATGGTAAACCAGAAAAATACTATTTGGACTATTGAGCGTAAATGGAAGTGTTTTCAGGTATTGAGTATTTCCATCAAACTTCAAAATGGGATATCCATTCAAAACATTGTTTTGCAAGATGGGTCTATCGGCATTGTTGGCCTGCAATCCATGATTATTATTTCCCGAAAGGTCTGTCCATTGTGAAACTGCAGAATCGGCAGTAACAATTCCGTAATGAGGGTTCCACCAAAGGGATAAATCGGTTATACCAGAAATGTCGATCAATGTAAAATTACGGGTGCCCGACCATGTCGAATTCACAGCACCGTTATAATATTTGAATCTCCAAAAATAGGTGCCAGGAGCCAGACCATTTACTAATTGGTTGGTATTGAAGAGCGTTGAATCATTGTAAACCAACGCAGTAAAGCCAAAATCAGTGGCTACTTGTAAGTGATAGTTAACAGCATTGGTTGAAGGGTTCCATTTAAATAAAACAGCATTGGTGTCCGCGACCCATTGATTTTCAGGTTGGTTTTGGCCCAATGATTGGCCAAAACAATGGCCAAGATATCCGGATAACAAGGCAATTAATATGGCTAGTTGTAATTTCAAATGGCTTTTTAACAAATATACAATATTTTTTTGTTCAATTTGTGGTCTAATGGTAGTATTGGTAAGCCTGTAAGAAGCCTGGGTCTTTAAAATTTGAAAAAAATAGCCAGACATAAAATGGTAATTTTTACTATACTTGTAGAATAATTACTCTTGTGATAGAAACCCGGATTACCGCTCCTAAAAAACTCAGTCTTAACTTTAAGGAGTTATGGCAACATAGGGAGTTGTTCTATTATTTTGCCTGGCGCGATATCAAGGTTAAATACAAGCAAACCCTTATTGGTTTTATTTGGGCCATTCTACAACCTTTAGTGATGATGGGGATTTTGTATTTTTTTCTGGCTGACCGACTAGCCTCAGAAGGATTAATGGTACCATATATTGTTTATAGTTTATCAGGGTTAATCATTTGGAATGTTTTTTCGACTGGAGTTACCAGTGCTGGGAATAGCATGGTGCAGAACTCCAATATGATTAAGAAAATATATTTCCCCAGATTGATTATTCCTGGCTCGGCGGTGATCGTAAGTCTTTTCGATTTTATATGGGCCTTTTTGGTATTCCTTATTCTTACTCTGAGTATTTATGGTTTTGCTTATTTTAATTTTCTTACGCCTTTTTATTTTTTAGCAGGGATATTATTGGTGATTGTCACTACGATTGGACTGGGAAATTTAATAGCATCCATGACTATTAAGTATAAAGATGTAAGGCACGCTTTGCCTTTTCTAATGCAGTTAATGCTGTTGGGTTCATCTGTTATTTACCCAATTGGTTTTATTAAGAATGAATATGTTCAATATGCGTTGGCACTTAACCCGTGCATGGGAGCTATAGAACTTTTTAGAATGGGCATTAATGGATATTCAACCCCAATGCATGTAATTTATGTTAACATTGCATTCAATCTTTTCATTTTTGCTTTTGGATTGTATAATTTTAGAAGAACCGAACAATATTTGGCAGATACGATTTGATGATGGAGGCGGTTATAAAAGTTGAAAATTTAAGTAAAAAATTCAGGATTAATCATTCTTCTGACTCTTATTTAAGTATTCGTGATTCGCTGAAGAACTTATTCAAACCTAGCTCTACAGAAGATTTTTTTGCTCTAAGGGATGTTAATTTTTCCATCAAGGAAGGGGAATCTGTTGGAATCATTGGCAGGAATGGGGCTGGAAAAAGTACTTTGTTGAAAATCGTATCACGAATAACCCCACCAACTAGTGGCAGTATTACTTACCGAGGAAGAGTTGCAAGCTTATTAGAAGTGGGTACTGGATTTCATGGAGAGTTGACTGGAAGAGAAAATGTTTTTATGAATGGTTCCATTTTGGGAATGAAGAGAAATGAAATTAAAAATAATTTTGATGCGATTGTAGATTTTGCCGGAGTAGAGAAGTTTATTGACACTCCGCTTAAGCATTATAGCAGTGGAATGCAATTAAGATTGGCCTTTGCGGTGGCTGCTTTTTTGGAAAATGAGATATTAATTATTGATGAAGTTTTGGCAGTTGGTGATGCAGAGTTTCAAAAAAAGTGTATTGGGAAAATGAATGACGTTAGTGAAAGTGGCAGGACACTTTTATTTGTTAGTCATAACATGAGTGCTTTGCAAAGTTTATGTACAAGAGGCATCTTATTAAAGGATGGTAAAGTTTTTTTTGATGGAGCCACCAATAAGGCTATTGATGTTTATAATGAATCTTTTGTTTCAGGGCACACCAGTTTTGATTTGAGTATTTTGAATAGAACAAGGGGAACCAGGTTTATTACATTCAAGGAATTGAGTTTTAATTCTTCAATTTATAATCCTAATTCTCCTTTTACCATTAATTTAAAACTTAAAAAAAACAATCCACAAGTGACTTTCAATTCCATTCAATTGGCAGTATTTATTATGGATTCACTTGGAAATATAGTTTATCATTTGGGTACCATGTTCTCTGATAAGAAGCAAATACCATTTTCCGAAAGCATGGAATATATTTTTAAGATTGAGCAATTAAATTTAAATGCAGGTTTATATAAGTTAGCATTTTGGTTGCAGGGAAATGGGTTTGAACAGGATTATATTGAACCGAATATTTGTTTCGAGGTTGGAGAGGGTAACATTTATGGAGCCACTTCACCGCAAATCATTAGTATTGTGCAAAAGGAGTTTGAGTTTTATTATAAATAGATCATATGAATTTGGAAGAAGTAGTTAAGGGAATTGATCACCATTTATGGTCATCTGAGCCTGATGTTGGACAGTTGATGGCTGCCCTAATAAAGCTTCACTCATTTAAAGATGTTGTGGAAATTGGTGTATTCAAAGGTCTTACTAGTAGTTATATGATTAATAGCATAGGCGATGGTACATACACGGGTATAGATATGAAAGATTACAGGGCTGAGACAGTAAAGCAATATATGCTGGAAAATAAACATTCATTTAATTTGGGTGACTCTAAAGCTGAATTAAAAAAATTACCATCCCGTTCTGCTGATCTTATTTTTTTGGATGGGGATCATACATTACCCTATGTTAAGGCTGAGTTTTTGGAAAGTCAGCGAATCATTCGGCCTAAAGGCATTATATGTATACATGATTATAATTGCATTGGGGTAAAGGCATGGGTTGACTTTATTTCAAAATTCAATAGGTTTTCCACAATAGTATTTGATACATCCGAACACAGGGGAGTTGCAGTTGTAATATGTAAGGAGCCTTCAAGTAATTTTTCTTCTTTAGCGTTAAGTTGGTTTAATGTTACACGAAGCGATTTTTTTTATAAAGTACGCGATAAGTTGAAGTCAATAAAACGAAATCTTTTTGGTGGAAAATCATAATGTCATGTTAATTTATTTTATGAATCCGGCGGGAGTGTTTATATACAATTTTAGCAAATGCTGTAAACATGTAACAGTTTATGATAAGACCTCATGCAAAAATATAACTGTTAATTTTATTTTTCTTGACAATATCAGATTTAAATTAGCAGGAATTGTTGATCATTCAAGAAAGATCAATGGTCCGAATATACTTTCTTCATAATACCCATTATGTTATATCTGAAAAAAATAGCTCCTTATAATTTACGCGATAAGCTTAAACTATTTCAATATACATTAGGTTCTATTTTAATCAATAGAGTCTCGAAACAATTAAAGGGAGTATATCATCTTACCAATAAGCTGCTTGAAAGGAATATAGGATTTGAAATGAAAAAGGGTGAGCTGAAAGTATTTTGCCCTATTAATGGTATAGTGCAGACAATTTCACTTAAAACTGATTCTTCAGATCCGATGGTTTTTAAACAGATTATGTTGGACAAAG
>JBEIQI010000090.1:0-10738 GCA_040376605.1 Flavobacteriales bacterium
AAACAATATACCTACTTGCAAATGCCTGATCAAGTCCAAAAGTGAATCTAGTATATGCTATTGAGATTAAAATCAGATTCAAAAAAATGCTGAGTAAAACCCTTGGGTTTTTTTTATCCTTTACGAGTATTCGAATTGTTAGTATGACATTTAATCCCCAAATAATAATTCCACATATAATAGCAAATACAGGGGTATCTCTAAAGAATGGAGAAGTATAGGATGCAACCAAAGAAAATAATATTGAAGAAGTTGAATTGGATTTTTTAATACATAAATAAATCCGGGATGCTGATGAGTTGATTGATAACCCGACGAATAAAATAGAAAATAAAACCCTAAGATTGTTCCAAGGTAAAGTATCGAGACAGGATATTTCCTTTGCATTGCGTAGTAACCAGCATAACAAACTATTAATAACATCCCAGTGGCACCTGCTAATGCGGCGACAATAGAAAAGAAAAAAGCGCTCCTCCATTTATTTTGATTGACAAAAACTATGCTGATTAAAGAAAAAAAGAGAACACCAAAGTTTTGTAAAGAAGACAAGGCCCATTGATAGTTTTCGAAATGTAAATAATTCATCAATAATAAAAGACTTCCAAATGAAATAGTCCATAACGTCTTTTGTAAAAAAAAACGGATTAAAATATAACAAATCCCTACCAACATAAGGTTACCAAATATGATGGTATGTCTTAAGTTAACTTCACCCGTTAATGCATATTGGGCCCATACCACTAACCGTGGGATTACAATTCGATGTTCATTATGTTGTTGAAATAATAGTTCAATTTTTTTTATTAAGGATGTTTCTTTTTTTACCGAAATCAAAAAATTAATGAGGGCATCATAGTCATCTAAGTAGGGTATCTCGGATGATAATTGATATGTACCAACCATATAAACGAAAGAGGCAATCACAAAAAAAAGCCAAAACACAATCGGAATTTTAGCGTTTATCGATTTGGAAAATGGCATGGTTGTCATAATGGCTAGCTCAAAGTTGCAAAAATCTATTAAGATACCTAGCCCCGAGTGCTGTGTTAGCTGGATGTGTGTAATGGCTCTGCCATATTGATTTGCCGAGTTGAAGGCATAAAAACCATGCAAAGCCCAGATGGCAGAGCCATTACACACATGTACTATAACGAAACACGGGAAACAGCTGTTAAAGAAGGAGAGAATTATTACATTTGGTCCTCTAAAAATAGAATTATGGAATTTCGAATTGAAAAAGACACCATGGGCGAAGTAAAAGTTCCGTCCAATAAATATTGGGGTGCACAAACTGAGCGCAGCCGAAATAATTTTAAAATTGGTCCGGAAGCCAGTATGCCTAAAGAAATAATATATGCTTTTGCGTATTTGAAAAAAGCAGCAGCGCATGCCAATACCGAATTGGGTGTTTTATCCGCAGATAAAAGAGACCTTATTTCGAAAGTTTGTGAAGAAATTTTAGAAGGAAAACATGATACGGAGTTTCCGTTGGTTATTTGGCAAACTGGAAGTGGAACCCAAAGCAATATGAATATGAACGAGGTAGTTGCCTATAGGGCTCATGTGATGAGCGGTGGACAACTAACAGATGAAAAAAAGGTTCTTCATCCGAACGATGATGTAAATAAATCGCAAAGTAGTAATGATACTTTCCCAACTGCTATGCATATTGCAACCTATAAGCTGATTAATGATGTAACCATTCCGGGTATTATGTTATTAAGAAATACTTTGGATAAAAAAGCAAAAGAGTATGCGAATATTGTAAAAACAGGTAGAACTCATTTTATGGATGCTACACCGTTAACCCTTGGTCAAGAGTTTAGTGGTTATGTGCAGCAATTAGATAACGGTGTTAGGGCATTAAAAAATGCTTTAGAAATGGTGGCAGAATTAGCCTTAGGTGGAACGGCTGTTGGAACCGGATTAAATACTCCAAAAGGATATGATGTATTAGTAGCTAATAAAATAGCGCAATTTACCGGTTTGCCTTTTGTTACAGCACCTAATAAATTTGAGGCTTTGGCGGCACATGATGCGATGGTGGAAATGAGTGGTGCATTAAAACGTGTGGCTGTGTCATTAATGAAAATTGCCAATGATATTAGAATGCTGAGTTCGGGTCCACGCTGCGGAATTGGAGAAATTATTATACCTGACAATGAACCGGGTTCTTCAATAATGCCTGGCAAGGTTAATCCAACCCAACCGGAAGCCATGACCATGGTTGCTGCTCAGGTTATGGGAAATGATGTTACCGTAAATATTGGTGGATCCAATGGCCATTTTGAACTTAATGTTTTCAAGCCGGTAATTGCAGCCAATGTTTTACAAAGTGCTAGATTAATTGGTGATGCATGTGTTAGCTTTAATGATAAATGCGCAATGGGCATTGAGCCTAATTTACCGATTATTAAACAACATTTGGAAAACTCATTGATGCTGGTTACTGCACTAAATCCCCATGTTGGATATGATAATGCTGCCAAAATTGCGAAAACGGCTCATAAGGAGGGAAAGACGCTTAAACAAACTGCCATTGAATTAGGCTTCTTAACTGCCGAACAATTTGATGAATGGGTTAAGCCGGAAGATATGACCGGAAGTTTGAAATAACAAGATACTTAAAGCTAAAAAAGCCCATGATTTCGATGGGCTTTTTTATTCAACTTCCATTCTAATTCTCCAATCCGGCGGATAATAATTATTGATACGATTGGGTAATATTTTAGCAAAGCCAAGTGGTAAATTATTATACATAATGGTGCTCCACCCCAATACCTCCGTTTTAACCTGAAAATCTTTCCTGGCCAAATAATTTAAAGCGTTCTGCCGATCTACTTCAACTTTAGGGAATGGGTGATTAAAATCCATACTCAGGGCTAAAGCATGCTGAGGAATGAGGTCTTTCCCTTTTATTTCTCCAATGGATAAATATCCTCCTTGTATTTTGGTAATAGAAGAAATCTCTTCGAATGCCTTTAATAAATGGAATGGAATGCCTACCATATTTTGTTGGATAGAAGTAAAATAAAATCTCTCCTTGTTTACAATATAATTTTCCAGTTCAATATTTTTGATCGCTAACTTATCAAATTTTATTTTTTGATGCCGAATATTTTCAGTAGCATCCACCGGTCCTGTTTTTTTTAAAACACAACAATAAAAGCCTTCGCCTTTTGTTAAATGCGGATAAAATGCATAACCACCTGCTTGAGTTGTTTTGATCTCTGAAAAATTACTTATATCAATAGAAATAACTTCCAATGGAAATTCTTTGAGCATCCAATTTACGTTTTCATCATTTTCTGCCTGATTAAAAGTACAGGTAGAATAAATCAAGTAACCACCTTCATTAAGGGCCGGCAAAATTTCTGCAATAATTTTTCGTTGTCTCCTTGCACATAAATCGCAATTGGCTTCACTCCATTCATCTATTGCCGACTTGTCCTTTCTAAAGAGGCCCTCACCACTGCAAGGAGCATCTAAAACAATACAATCGAAAAATTCATCGAGGCCACCTAAAACATATGCATCCGTGCTAGTTACCCAATTATTGGCATAACCCCATTTAGTAATGTTCTCCAACAAAATATGGGCCCTGCTTTTTATTACTTCGTTGCTCACCAATAATCCTTGTCCATTCAACCAGGAGGAAACCAAGGTAGATTTACCACCAGGTGCTGCACATAAATCCAATACCCGAATATTTCTATCCAAATAAAGTTGGTTAAATAGCTCCCATAAAAACATAGAACTCGACTCCTGCACATAATACGCCCCTGCATGAAAAACGGGATCTAATGTAAAAATAGGCCGCTCCAACAAATAATAAGCATCAGGACACCATGGCACCCTATCTCCCACTTCTAATGCAGTATATTGACCTTTAATCGGATGTTTACGAATGGAGGCAGTTGATGGAATATGCAACGCATCCAATAATTTATCTCCATCCGCTAATTGAGCCTGAATTCTTTCTACAAATGGTTTTGGTAGCATGTTAACCCCTTTGGCGAACCACTTCGAACAAAGCAACAGCTGTTGCCACTGATACATTTAAACTTTCTACAGGGCCTTGCATCGGTATCTTGCAGGTTACATCACATAGTTTTAAATATTCTGGTGAGATACCTTCTTCTTCACTACCCATGATAAGCACAGTAGGTTCTTTAAAATCTACATCATACATCATGGTTCTGGTTTTTTCGGTAACACCCACCACCTTTAAACCCGATTCCTTTAAAAATTTTATGGTATCCTTTAAATTATATGATCTGCAAATGGGAATTTGGTGAATGGCTCCTGCCGAAGATTTAATGGCATCTTCGTTCATTTGTGCTGCACCACGCGAAGGGACAATTACCGCTTGTGCTCCAGCGCATAAAGCGCTTCGGCAAATGGCACCCACATTTCTTACATCCGTAATTCTATCCAAAATAACCAATAACGGAATCTTCCCTTCTTCAAAAAGAAGGGGAACAATGTTTTCGATATTCTGATATTCAATTAATCCTAAAAATGCAATGATTCCCTGATGGTGCTTCATGGTTGTTCTGTCCAACTTTTCCTCGGGAACCTGCTGTATAGGAATATTTCTTTCCTCACAGATTTTATAAATCTCAGCCGTTGCATCGTTTTTTAGGCCTCTGCGAATTAACACTTTCTCAATATCCTTTCCACTGTGTAATGCTTCTAAAACAGGATGTATCCCATAAGTAAAAGGCATCGAAGGTTTTTGTGTATTATAGAATTTCTTTTCGTACATAATATAACAAAGTTAAGAGAATAGTTTTTAATTATTGCGGCAGCGGTGGTTCGGCTAGCGCAGCCTTTCATGGCTGCTTCCCTCACCACCTAGCGGGCTATCCGCTATACTCCTCCCTCACCGCATTCGCGGATTCGCTGCGGGGTGTCGCTCCTATCCCTGCCGCCCATCTCTTAGCCAATAAACATAGTTGATGGGAAAATGCGCCAGGGGCAGAAGCGGCATCGCATGATGGCTGCATTGCAGCCATGGGCATACAGCGAATGACCCGGTACAGGCGCCCCGAAAAAAATCGATTATCTTTGTTGCATGAAAATGCATCATGTTCCTCTAATTGTCCAGGCCATTCAGTGGATATTCGTTAAAAAGAAAACGCCCGGCAAAGCACTTGAATTATTATTTAAAACCTATGAGGTAAATAATTTCGATAAAAGAATCGTTGCCGAAAATGTATATGAAATTATTAGGTGGTGGAGATATTTAATTGAGGTTAACAATGGTAATTCATCTATGCAAGATGAAAACCTGGCACGAATCATTGGAATTAATTTGGTACGCAAAGGAAATAATCTTCCACCACATATTTGGATGCGTAACTTAAATGTAAATACTATTGAAAAAAAACTAGAGGAGAAAAAGAAAATAAATGCCATTCGGCATTCATTGCCCGATTGGTTAGAGGAGAAGGGTTCCCAAGAGCTTGGCGACAAATGGGATGAAACCATGGATGCCCTCAATCAAGGATATAAACAATGCTTACGCGTAAATACTCTTAAAACCAATCAACAAACCATAGCTGAAGATTTTGAAGAATTAGATATTAAATTTTCCACCTCCGATTTAAGTGAAGATGCCGTTGTTCTCGATTCATTTGAAGAAATTTTTAAACATCCTTTTTTTAAAGAGGGTAAAATTGAAATACAGGATACGGGCTCACAACATGTAGCCATTTTTGCAGGCGCCAAACCCGGCATGCGCATTATTGATGCATGTGCAGGAGCAGGAGGAAAAACGCTACATCTAGCAGCGCGAATGAATAACAAAGGAAAGATTATTGCTTTGGATATTCAGCCGTATAAATTGGAAGAATTAAAAACCAGATGTAAACGTGCCGGAGTAGAAAATGTAGAAGTAAAATTTCTTGAAAACAATAAGGTAGTTAAGCGATTAAAAGAAACAGCGGATATTGTTTTGTTGGATGCTCCTTGCAGTGGACTGGGTGTTTTAAAAAGAAATCCCGACATCAAATGGAAATTGCATCAGGAGGAATTGGAAGAAATCATTTCTATTCAAAAAGACATCCTTCAGCGATACTCCACCATGGTTAAGCCAGGAGGTAAGCTGGTATATGTTACCTGTAGTGTTTTCCCAAGTGAAAATGAAGGAAGAATAAAAGAATTTATGGCGAATAATCCTAGCTTCGAATTAGAAGAAGAAAAAAATATTTCACCCAAGATTGCTGAAAGTGATGGATTTTATATGGCCAGATTAATAAGAAAAAACGAACCAAAAAAGGAGGAACCTATTTAACTTTTACTTCCTTCTTTTTATACTTTTTCTTTTTCCCACTCGGATAGGTAATTGTCCCTTCTATGAACTCGTCATTTACAAAAGTTCCGGTTTCAATCGTTCCATCAGAAAAAGTATAAACCCCCTGACCTTCTCTTTTCCCTTCAAAAAAGGCTCCTTTATAGATGTCTCCATTTTTAAAGCGAAGTTCCCCATAGCCATGTCTTTTGTTATTTAAATAGGCACAATCGCAGGTACTACCATCTCCTCCAGTATATTTGCCCTTACCATTTCGTTTGTCGTTACTCCATTCTCCTTCATATATATCCTTGGTATCCGCCCAGAAATAAATACCATATCCATTAAAATTTCCATTTAAGAATCCCCCGATATAATAGGACCTATCAGCAAAAGTAAACGTCCCTTGCCCATTTTTTTGTCCATTCGCCCAATCCCCCTCATACTTATCGCCCGAAACATAATAAAAAACACCCTTCCCATGTTCCTGTCCATCGATGTAGCTACCAATGTATTTATTCCCACTTTTAAAATTATAGGTCCCCTTACCTGTTCTTACCCCATCTAACCAATCACCTTCGTAATTCTCACCATCTTTCCAAACATACTTTCCAAATCCCTGTTTTTTATCATTCTTGAAATCGCCTACATAAACATCACCGTTGGCATAAACATACTTCCCCTTGCCTTCAAACATGCCATTCTTTAAATCCCCTTCATAAGATTCTCCAGTAGCGTATCGATACGTTCCTCGTCCATTGGCAACATTATTCTCATAAGTTCCTTCATAAACATCCCCATTAGCCCATTTATAAACTCCGCTACCATGTCTTAAGTTGTTTTTCCACTCACCTTCGTAAACATCTCCTGAAGCATCGGTTATCTTACCTAATCCATCACATTTTTTATTTTTAAATGTGCCAGCATATAACGTTCCATCCGAATACTTATAGGTTCCTTTACCATTATCACAATTCCCCGATAAGCATTGAGCCTGGAGAGAGGATGCCAATAAAAACAGATTTAGGAAAATAAAAAACCTCATGAATTACCTATATTATATATGCGAAAATAAGGAGAAACTAGCTGGAAACAATGAATTGGCGGTTATTTTATACTTTTTTTAACCCTTCAATCCTTAAACGATATACTCAAAGATGGTGGTTATTGAGCCCTTTCGAAAATTTGAAATGTATAATCAAAGGCATGTTTTTCATCTGCTAAATGCTTTTCTTCCGAAAGCAGTTTCCAATTATGCCAATCAATATTTGGAAAAAAAACATCTGCTTCCGGTGAAGTGGATACTCTGGTTAAAATTAAATGAGTAGCCAATGGTAGAGCCTCTGCATACATTTGAGCTCCACCAACAATACAAACTTCCTCTGCAGTCGTATAATAACTCAAAGCAGCATCTAAGGAATTAAAAACTACAATATTTTCGACGTCAATTTCAACACTATTGGTAATAACCACATTTATTCTTCCCGGTAATGCTCGCCGACCAATGGATTCAAAAGTCTTTCTACCCATTACTATTACTTTGCCTAAGGTATATGCCTTAAAAAATTTGAGATCATTTGATAAGTGCCAAAGTAATTTATTGTCCTTGCCGATGGCTCCATTTTCTGCAATAGCAGCAACTAAACTTATTTTCATCTGAGTAAATTAAACAGCCACCTCGGCCTTTATATGGGGATGAGGCTCGTAATTAAGTAGGGTAAAGTCCTCATAATTAAAATCAAAAATATTTTTTACCTGAGGATTTAATTGCATTGTGGGAAGTGCCTTAAAATCCCTAGTTAGCTGCAATTTTGCCTGTTCAATATGGTTCGAATATAAATGAGCATCGCCCAAGGTATGCACAAAATCACCCGGTTTTAAGTCACAAACCTGTGCGATCATCATGGTAAACAAGGCATATGAGGCAATGTTAAATGGTACTCCCAAAAACACATCCGCACTTCTTTGATAAAGTTGACAGGATAATTTCCCATTCGCCACATAAAACTGAAAAAAAGCATGACAAGGAGGAAGGGCCATTTGATCTATCTGTCCTACATTCCATGCACTAACAATGATTCTTCGCGAATCCGGATTTTTTTTGATGGTTTCAATTAACTGGCTAATCTGATCTATATGCTTACCATCAGGAGTTGGCCAGTTTCTCCATTGATATCCATATACCGGACCTAGCTCTCCCCATTGTTGCGCAAATGTATTATCAGAAGCTATTTTTTGTGAAAATTCCTGAATCGTTTCACCCTTAAATTCATCGCTCTTTTGGTATTTGGCATATGGCCAATCATCCCAAATTCTCACTCCATTTTTCGCTAAATATTCAATATTTGTTTCCCCTTTTAGAAACCAAAGCAGCTCATAAATGATTGATTTTAAATGCAATTTTTTTGTAGTGATAACAGGAAACCCTTTAGACAGATCAAAACGCATTTGGTGACCGAAAACACTAATTGTACCCGTGCCCGTTCTATCCTCTTTCTTTACTCCTTCATCCAATATTCTCTGCATCAATTGATGATACTGTTCCATGCTATAAATTTTACGATACTAAATTACGAAGCAATCACAACTCGTAAAAATCAAGTTTTGAGGTATTATAAACAGTTATCTAATAAGGTTGATCTGCCCTCGATAATTTGACCGATTCCCATTAAGATCAACGATTTCCAATAAATAGGTATAGATTCCTATTGGCATTTGATATCCCCAGGAAGAATTGCCATTCCAACCTAAGCTTAAATCTGTCCAACTATACACTTCTCTACCCCAACGATCAAAAATGGTCATTCGAGATTCAAACGTGCAATTGCTAACGACAAAAAATTCGGGATTTATCTCATCAAAGTTAGGTGTAAAACTATTTGGAATAAATACTCGACTTGGACATGCCAGCACCTCAATAATTAAAGATGTAGTATCCAAACAGCCATTACTATTGCTGGCCACTAAGGTCACTACGTTTTCTCCTGGATGCAAAAAAGTAAATGACGGAGATTCTTCAGCGCTTGAACCGTATTGATCAAAAATCCATTCATATAAATTGGCCCCTGTGGATTGGTTTGTAAATTGAACCAACAAAGGAGAGGTACCTGACAAACTATCCACCGTAAACTGTGCAGTAACCTGTAAATCCATAACATTAAAAAACACCGTATCCGAAAGATCCCCACATTGGTTAACTGAATTGACATAATACACTCCTGCACTATTTACAGATATAGAAGGAGTGGTTTGCCCTGTGCTCCAAATAAAAGGACCTCCTTGTCCGGCATCCAATACTAGTAATTGTCCATCGCAAATAATGCTGCTAACAGGCGGTATGGTATTAATTTGCGGTAAAGGAAATTCAGTAATCAATAAACTATCTGAGATTGCTCCACTACAAGTAATGCCGCTTAAAATTAAGGTGATGGTACCAGACTCCCCAGGGCCAAAAATATATGTAGCATTTAATTGGTTGCTATTGAGCCAAGTTCCGTTACCGCCTGACCATTGAGTAGATATAAAATTACCCGTTGCTAATCCAAACAATTGAATGGTATCTCCTTCACAAGCTTCTTGATCTAACCCAGCGTTAATGGTTTGCTGAACAAATGGAGCAACACATCCTTGGTTTAAATAGGTGCCGGAACCAGCCCAAGTGTAATTTACTGCAGCCCCATCTCTATCCAAAGTTGCAGCTGCTGCGCCTGTATTCCCAAATATATCAAGTAGCTGATTACAGCTATAACTAACCGCATCGCTGCAAGCAAGTCCGAAATCTATGGTAAGCGTTCGAATCCCGCTGCCTGTGGCATTAGCAAAATGTCCAGATGTATTTCCCTGACATTGAAAAACAATATATAAAGTATCGTTTAAGCCAGCAAAAGAATTTGCAGCGGTACTAAAATTTGTACTTGTTACCAATATAACATTCGCTCCTGGAGGTATTATTCCACTTGGAGGTTCTAATATTAATCCGCAAGCGGTAATGGTGCTATTTAATTCGACAACCTTAGCAGCAGTTATTGCATTCTGACAGGCGCCTAACCAAGTATTGTTTGGCCAATCCACAAACATATTTGAAATGTTTAATGGATTCGGCCCCACCCTAAATCTCACCATTTCATTTTCTCCCTCCGGGTCTCCGCATGCATCTACCAGAATACTTTCAATCTCGAAACAGGTTGTAGGTGTTTGGCCAATGGTACTTCCAGAAATCAATAGGAAGCAGAATAAAATATATAATCTAAATTTCTTGAACATTTTCTAGAATACAAAGATGCTTGTTTTATTGCTTGCCTTAGGTATCTCGTTCAATCTTTAACAAGAATTTCATGTACGAAAAAGGGGGCCGAAGCCCCCTATTCCTTTGTATAATTATTCAAACGATGATTAATCGTTATGTCTGATGATTACTGGCTTGCTTATTTGACCTTCATTGTT
>JBEIQI010000188.1:0-6201 GCA_040376605.1 Flavobacteriales bacterium
TACAAATTTGAGAGATGGAGTTGAAGGAGCACAATATATTCCAGGAACCTACAAAGTAATTGGTAACGATGGAAATCATTTTAATAAATCTATAATTGAAACGCCAACCAATACGTCGGTTCCGGCAAATGTGAATACCGCCTTATTTAATATGAGTGATCACTTGCCTGTATTAATGAAAGTGGTTACATGTGATATAACCATTGGTTTGGAGAATACTGAATTCTCGAATTTTAAATTCTTTTTCCCACAAGAAAACCAACTTATTATTGAAGCTACTTATTCACAAATTGGAAAGATCAAGGTGGAAATATTAAATATCAATGGTGAATTAATCCTAGAAGACTCATTTATATCCTCCTTGGGTAACCATACATTTACAATGGATTTGCCCACAATGTCAAAGGGCATGTATATTTTAAGGTTAAGTTCTACTACAGGAACCATTACCAAAAAGTTTGTTCGGTAATACGGAAAAATAATTTTTACCTATGGCAGTATTGCTTAGGTCATCACTTCTAGCAACCAATAAACAAAGGCTGCTGTTAAAGCCATGGTGAGGAAGAATTTAAATACTTTATTATCTATGAGCTTTTTCAAATGCCATATTTGATCCTCAAAGATAATTTTTTTTAATCGTTAATAGAGAAATAAACCATTCAATAATTTTGAATGAAATTTGGTAAAATCCTTTAGTTCTTCACCATTTTAGCTAAAGATTGCACGGCACCATTTTGAATGGTTAAGAAATACAACCCCTTGTTTAAATCACTTGTGTTAATTTTCCATTCTCCAGGGGCAGTTTGTTCAAATGGCAATTGAAATTCTTGTCCCAATAAATTGTTGCATGTTATTGTAATTGGGTTATCCCCGAATACCGAAATACCAGGGCATTCTTTAATTCATTTGGGAATCATTATTTGCCTTTTGATTACCCTTTTGGATGGAGAATCAAATAAATTTTATTCAAAAAAATCGACTCCTTTAAAGCTTTTGCGCTGAATCACTTCAACTGCCTTTACGTAAACATTGTTTTGTGTATTCCAGACTCTATAAAATTCTTCACGCCCCCAAAGATCTTGAGCAAATCCGGCCTTAATACGCATATTAATAAATGCCTGGCTCTTTTTTAATTGTTTTTTATCAAATACAATTTCTTTGCTTTCTGCAAATTTCACAAAGTCGGCCCATATCAATTTTTCTACATCAAAGTTTTTTTCAAAATCTTCGAATGTGGGATAAGTAGTTTTATATTGATTTCTATTTTTATCTACATTCTCCAAACAGAATTCATTAATAATATTCTTGCGATTAAGATCTGTCAATAGGGGTGTGATCATGGTTGTATCTATCCCTATAAAAAGATCCGGCATGATTCCACCACCGCCAAATACCAATCTCTTGTTATCTGTATAATGTTTCAATGAATCTGGAAATTTAATTTTATCTGGATCAGATAATTCTCCGTTCTTATATCTTTCCTTTAGGTCTTCATAATATTTATCTACCCCACCTTCGTAAGGTTTCTGAATAAATCTTCCGCTTGGGGTATAATATCTGGCAGTGGTTAAACGAACCGCCGAACCATCGTTAAAATTATAGGTATTTTGCACCAATCCTTTGCCGTAAGACCTTCTACCAACAATAATTCCCCTGTCATGATCCTGAATGGCTCCACTTACAATTTCACTGGCAGATGCCGAACCTTCATCGATCATTACCACCAGTTTTCCTTGTTGAATGGCACCAAAACTTGTAGATGTATAATCTTTCCTTGGACTTGTTCGCCCTTCAGTATAAACAATCATTTCGCCTGATGCCAAAAACTCATCAGCTAATTCAACAGCTGCATGCAAATACCCACCTGAATTATCAGTTAAATCAAGTATTAAATCTTTGGCTCCCTTGCCGCTTAATTCTCTCCAGGCATCTTTAAACTCGGTCATAGTTGTGCTGGCGAATCTATTTACTTTAATATATCCAACACCAGGTGCGGCCATGTATGAGGCATCTACACTATAAACAGGTATTTTATCTCTGGTAACCGTAAATTCAATTAATTCCACCTCTCCTCGGCGCATAATTTTCATATTCACCTTGGTACCTTTTTTTCCCCTTAATTTTTTATATACATCCTGATTAGTAACCTTAACACCCGCGACTAGTGTGTCATTGATCTTTACAATTTTATCACCACTTTTTATGCCTACCTTTTCGGAAGGTCCACCGCTAATGGGACTTACTACCATAATGGTATCATGAAAGATATTAAACTGAATGCCTACTCCTTCAAAATTACCTTGCAATGGCTCATTACTTTGTTTTAATTCTTCAACTGATAAGTAATATGAATGAGGATCTAGCTCCTTTAAAATTCCTTTTAATGCATCTTCATACATTTGGCTAGAATTTACCGTATCCACATAATGGGTTTTTAAATAAGAAATGAGTTCATCTATCTTGGAGGCTCCATCACTCTGCGAAAAGCTGGAAACTGGAATAATCAATAAGAATGCGAAAAGGAATTTTTTCATGTATGTTTTTTTATTAGAGTCAATTATACAATAATTGAGGCTATGTGTTTCGGGATTTAACTTTTTTTTGTCAATGTTTGTCTATAACGTCGGAATTTCAAATAACTATACACCCCAACCGTTAAAAGGATTAAAAGGGCACCTAAATAAAAGGTAAGGGTAAGTTGTTTATGCTCACGAAAAATCCAAGCAGCCAATAAGAAGGTATAAATAGGTTCCAGATTTACGGCCAATACTACATTATATGCACTTAACTTCGATAAAACTCTATTGGTTGCCCAGAAGGCAAAAGCGGTACAAATGGTTCCTAAAATGAACAGCCATAACCAATCCTGGTTACTTAAATTAAACGAAAACGCCTTTGGGTCGGTAAAACTAAGGTATATGGTCAAAAAAAGAAGTCCACCTAAGAGTTCATAAAAACTCATAGTAATTGGATGATAGTTGTTGGTAAGTTTTTTATTGAGAACAGTAAAAAGACTTGATAAAAATGCAGAAATGAGTCCTACTATAATGCCTGTTAAATACTGATATTCTACTTTAATAATGAGTAAAATGGCGGCAATGATAACAATCCCAATAACTACTTCCAGAGCAGAAATTTTAGATTTAAAAAAAATAGGCTCTAATAAAGCGGCAAATAAGGTCCCTGAGGCTAAACAGGCCAATGCAATTGACACGTTATTGGTAATTTTAATGGATCCAAAAAATGCAATCCAATGAAGGGCTACCACAACACCTACACCAAATAATTTTAATATATCTTTAATTTTTAGCCGGAAGGGAGTTTTGGTTACTCCCATATAAACTGCCAAAGTGCCTACTGCAATTAGGATACGGTACCACACTAATTGGCTGCCGGGGATTGAAATGAGCTTACCTAGTATCCCCGTAAATCCGAATATGAAAACGGTGACATGTAATAATAAATTATATTTCCACAAACCATGTTTCATTGAGGAAAGAGTTTAATTTTGCACTTATTTTTTACTAAAATGAGGAAGTTTAACTTAATAATGTATCCCACAATAGTTTTGTTGATGGCATGCGGGGGCTCAAAATTAAAAAAAGATATTACAGATGATGTGGATCTTCGTGTGAAGGATCCACATAGTTGCGCAGAACCTGCACAGGCGGCCGTTACCCATTTGAATTTAGAACTGGAGGTTGATTTTACTTCTAGAAAACTTTGTGGAACTGCCACCTGGGATTATGTTGCTGCAGATTCAGCCTCTTTTATTTATTTTGATGTAAGGAATTTACAAATTGAAGCGGTTTTTAATGAAATGAATGGCCCTATTGCCTATGAATTAGGTCCTAATGACCCAATTCTAGGGCAAACCATGAAGGTGGGGATAGGTGGACATCCTAAACAAATCAATATTAAATATTGTACTACCGATTCTTCTTATGCTTTACAATGGTTAGAGCCTAGTCAAACAGCAGGTAAAAAATCTCCTTTTCTGTATACCCAATCAGAGCCTATCCTGGGCCGATCATGGATTCCATGTCAGGATAGTCCGGGTATCCGATTTACCTATAATGCTAAAATTACTACTCCTCCTGGGTATATGGCCATAATGAGTGCCAAAAAGAATCCAACTGAAAAATCGGAAAAAGGTGTTTACGAATTTGAACAACCCAATCCAATACCTTCGTATTTGATGGCTTTAGCAGTTGGGGATCTTGGATTTAAATCTACCGGACCGAGAACTGGTGTTTATGCAGAGCCTTCTACATTAGAAAAAGCTGCTTGGGAATTTGAGGAAACCGAGAATATGATTGTGGCTGCGGAAGAATTATATGGCCCTTATATCTGGGGAAGATACGATATCTTGGTTTTACCGCCTAGTTTCCCATATGGTGGTATGGAGAATCCTAATCTTACTTTTGCAACGCCTACTGTAATTGCGGGTGACCGTTCGTTAACTTCATTGATTGCTCATGAGTTGGCGCATAGCTGGAGTGGTAATTTAGTAACCAATGCCACGTGGAACGATTTCTGGTTGAATGAAGGATTTACTATGTATTTAGAAAGACGATTAATGGAGGCAGTGCATGATACTTCTTATTCCAGCATGTTGGCTTGTTTAGGTTATGGGGATTTAAGCTATACTATGGAAGATTTATATTTATCTGGTGATAGTATGGATACCCGATTAAAATTAGACTTGGCCGGTCGTGATCCGGATATTGGTATGACCGATGTAGCCTATGAGAAAGGATATTTATTCTTAAAGAAAATAGAGCATATTGTTGGCCGTAAAAAATTCGATAATTTCTTAAAAAATTATTTCGAAACATTTAAATTTAAATCATTAACCACTGAACGTTTTGTAAAAGAACTTTATACTAATCTAATAACGAAAGGTAGTAAAGAAGATAAGCAATTGGATTTGGACAATTGGATTTATAAGCCAGGATTACCAGGTGGTATGGAACAGCCTCTATCGAGCCGTTTTGATGAGGTGAAAAAAATTGCTGCATCCTATTTGAATAAAGAAATAAGCGTGGATCAAATTAATTCAGCAAAATGGACCTCCCATGAATATCAGCAATTTTTAAGATCTATTAAAGCTACTGTAACCCTTGACCAAATGGCAGAATTGGATCAAAAGTTCAATTTTACCAAATCAGGTAATAGTGAGGTATTGGCATTATGGTTGGAGGCATCTGTTACGCATGAATATAAAGAGGCTTATGGCGCATTAAGAGATTTTCTGGGAAGTGTTGGTAGAAGAAAGTTCTTAATTGTATTATATCATGCTATGATTGAGAATCCAAATCAATTTGCAATGGCTCAGGAAATTTATAAAGCCTATCGTAAGAACTATCATTCGGTTTCTACCAAAACGATTGATGTTTTAATGCTAGAAGCAGAAGAAAAGAAAAAGGAAGAATTAAGGGATAAAAAGATTAAAAGCGGAACTTTATAGGTTTTGCTGTAGGTTTACCTTGAATGATTTTTCCATTTTTAATTTACCCACTGTCTAGGGCTAGATCACCGTCATGATATCATAATCATTTAATGTGTTCATTAATTTATTGACATTCGGTTTGGATTAAATACAATATTTTTAAAGCGGTCACGTATTTCAAAGGCATATAGAGGAGCCAATTCGCCCTATTAAATACTTTTTGATATTGGCTTGAAAACAATCTCTCACCGTCGTTGCATTTCTCATAAATATTAATTTATTTTGGTGGAAATCACTGATTTAAAAATTATTCGAATTTGAAACCTACCGACATTAAAGACCCGGAATATGTCCATAAAGTGGTCGATTGCCAATATGCCTGTCCGGCACATACTCCAGTTCCCGAATACATTCGATTAATTGCTGAAGGAAAATATTCCGAAGCTTATATGGTTAATTGGGATTCTAATGTATTTCCAGGGGTTCTAGGACGTACCTGTGATAGGCCATGTGAGCCTGCATGCCGAAGAGGCAGAGTTGAAGAAGAGCCTGTTGCTATTTGTAGATTAAAACGGGTAGCCGCAGATAATAAGGATGATGTAAAGCATCTGATGCCTAAAGGCCCTTTTAAATCCAATGGAAAAAAAATTGCGTTGGTTGGTGCTGGACCCGCTTCCCTAACTGTAGCCCGTGACTTGGCACCCCTTGGTTTTGAAGTTCATTTGTACGATGAACAAAAACTAGGAGGA
>JBEIQI010000334.1:0-2679 GCA_040376605.1 Flavobacteriales bacterium
CCGAACAGATTTCTATTTTAGAAAGAGATAGAGAAATATCGGCAGATACCTTGAAAAAATATATTCCCAAAGAAACCTATTCGTCGGCACCCATTCTATTTAATAAATCTGATAATGGAGATAATATTTCGGATCGCGAAATTATCTACAAGTTTTTGTACGACATGAAAAAGGATATTGTGGATTTAAAAAAACTCATGTTAACCATTATGCAGGATGGGGGCCAAGGGCCTTCGTTTAACGAAAATGATACCCAGATTATAAAAAGGTTGTATGAGAATTACGAGGTACCCGCAGATAATGGGTTACATGACGACGAAATTGTTATTCATTCATCCAATAATACTAATAATCCAATAAAACCCACGGTAATTCATCATGAGGTAGAGGAGTCTTTATCATTAGATGACAGGGAAATGGAACTCATTACCAAAGCACTACAAAAACACCGCGGAAAAAGAAAAAGTGCAGCCAAGGAATTGGGTATATCAGAAAGAACCCTATATCGAAAAATTAAAGAGTATAATATTAAGGAGTAAGGGTATTTTCGAACTACGTATAGGTAGTTCGAAGAATTCTGCCTAATTGCCAACTTTAATTATCTTTGATACCTTATACTAATTATAAAATCCGGCGTTATCCTATAAGAATTCAGTTGTGAGAAAACAAAGAACAACATGGTTAGATATTGCAGGGGTGATAATCATCTTTACCTCCATGTTTCTTACATCCTGTCAGGAAGATATCTCTAATTTACCTAAGATTACTGTTTCAAAAGATACCGTAATTTTTGATACCGTTTTTACCAATATGGGATCAATGACCAAGGTCTTTTTAATCAGAAACAATTCAAATGAAACGGTTAATTTAGATCGGGTATATATTCCAAGTGGAAATTCAGGTCCCTATCGTTTTAATGTAAATGGATATACTGGTCCATCTGTTGAAGATTTGGAACTTGAGGGCAAGGATAGCATGTATGTTTTTGTGGAAGTTACCTTAGATCCCAATGGAGGAACAGGTCCACTTATTTCAGAAGATTCAATTGTAGTAGAATACAACAATGGAGCAGATTATGCTCGATCTATATTAGTTGCTTTCGGACAAGATGCCAATTATTATTATCCTACCGATACATTAAATTCTGGTTTACCTTATTCCATTATTTCATGTAATACTACTTGGGGACCTTCCAAACCCATTGTGGTAGTTGGCTATGCCGTGGTTGACTCCGGATGTACCCTTACGATTTTACCAGGCACACAAATTCATTTTTATTCGAATAGTGCTCTATGGGTATATCAATATTCCACCTTGCATGTATTAGGGGAGGCACATAATCCGGTGGTTTTTCAAGGTACCAAATTAGAATATGCTTATCGCGATGTTCCGGGCCAATGGGATCGTATTTTAATAAACGAGGGGAGTACCGATAATATCATCAGAAATGCGGTCATTAAAAATGCTTTTATCGGATTGCAGTTTGATGATTTTACCGCATTAGGAACTTATAATACTTCAACACCCAAAAAGACAGTTTTACAAAATGTAAAAATTAAAAACATGAGTGCTGTGGGAATCTTTTCCCGCCAGTATAATATTGATGGTTATAATGTGCTTATTAATAATTGCGGACAATATTGTGCAGCCTTTACCTATGGCGGAAATATTCGTTTTTACCAAAGCACCTTTGCCAATTATTGGAGTGGAAGTATTCGTAATTTCCCGTCCTTATTTTTCAATAATTATTATTACGATGGATTGGTGCATGAAGCGGCACTTAATTTAGAATTTAATAATGGCATTGTATATGGCAATACCTTGTCGGAAATAGATTACGATAGTACCAACTTAGCTCCATTTAATTTTATCATTCGCAATAGCTTATTAAAGATGGACGAAGACATGTTAACCCCGGCCTTGCATTATTCCAATATTGTAAAAAATCTCGATCCTAAATTTACCGACGACTTTAATGATATCTATACCTTAGATGAAGGTTCAGCTGCCATCAATATCGGCGATCCAAGTTTTGTAGGATTATTTTCGGATCAATTAATGTTCGATTTAAAAGGATCTAATAGGTTAGTATCCGAAGAGCCCGATGCTGGCGCATTTGAAAAATAGTTTTTGATCCATTTAAAGGGTCTTATTTTAAATTTTGGCAGCTCATCCGGCTTTCCGCCGCAGTTAGCCTTGGCTTAGGCAGTTCAACCAATGCCTGCACTGGTATTCCGCTGTTTACGCGTGCAGGCAAGGTTTTACAGGCCCAATCCAAGGCTAAGCTGCAGGCTCAATCCGGGCTAGTTGTGGGGGTGGAACCATTGAACCATCAAAATTACGGTATAAAGTTTGGGGGTTTTGAAAATCTGCTTATATTTGCATCCCGTTTAACAAAAACGTTCATTCAAAGGGAGCTTAGCTCAGCTGGTTCAGAGCACCTGCCTTACAAGCAGGGGGTCGCTGGTTCGAACCCAGCAGTTCCCACAGATGACCAAAAGGGTCCGACAATGTCGGGCCCTTTTTTATTTAAAGAAATCCAGATCAAACTTGTTTGATGAAGGATTTGTTTAAATAAAAAACAACGAACGAAGTGAGTTAGTTTTGGTCCATTTCTTTCGAGACACAATGGCTCATGGAATAACCCAGCAGTTCCCACAACAAAAAAAGCCTCACATC
>JBEIQI010000198.1:0-5898 GCA_040376605.1 Flavobacteriales bacterium
ATTTTTAGTTTAGAACGAATGGGTATCCCTAAAAATTATGGAGTATCCTGTAACTATTTCTTACTGACAAGAGATAAAAATTAAATATTTAAAAAAGGAAATATCCCTTTATACAAGGGATGGAACAATGCTTCTTTCAACATCACTCACTTATTTTTTACGACAGAGGATGAAATTTGTATATATACTTCACCCGAGAGTCCACGACCAAAAGAGTGGGAATATTCCGCTTAAAACATTTATTTCCCCATGAGTCCTCTCCTTTTGGTCGGTAACATTTAAGGGTAAAGAATAAATAAATATGAATGATCTATATTTTTACGAACTTCCTCATTTCGGTAGATCCATCTTCGTAGGTGGTATATAAAATATACATACCAGGTTGTAAATTGATTTGCTGGAGAACATTTTCGAAATCGGCAGTTTGGGTTGATTGATTTAGTAATAAATGTCCATTGATATCAAATACATTAATTTCGGAAATTACTTTTAGATGATCTCCATAGTTACAGGTAATGGTATTAAATACCTCCATTTTTCCATCTAAATCTACCTGCGAAATGCGATAATAATTCGCACCATAATGTGGATTGGGATCAGCAATAATATACTCTAAAGTTTCATTTGAATTTTCATGTCCTTCAACCCTAAACAATGGTTCAAATTGGATACCATCCAACGATTTTTCTATAATGAAATAATCATTGTTGATTTCCGATGAGGTGGTCCAGTGTAATTCTATTTCATTATTCTCTGTCGAAAAACAATTGAATTGAGTGAGCTCAATGGGCAGTGGAGGCGTACAATCTAAGGTTGCACCTCCACTTAAGTTCCATGTAATGGTATAATCTCCTGAGGGTGGACTCCAATGGGTTACCAATAAACGATATACTTGGCCAGCAGTTACTGTAAGTGGAGCAACATAACTATCACCACCAACACCTTCAGATAAATCTACGGCAGCTCCGCTTAAACCGGTAGCCCCTGCATTGGCAGAATAACTACAACGGATTGGTGCGCCTAAGCTACCACAATTGGTGGCCGAAGGACCATAGATGGCAAAATCATAATCATCACCTCCTAAAGAAGGGGTTAACGTAAATCCGATGGTTCCGCTGGTTTGAGGAGAAAATACAAACCAGTTGGAATAAGTTTCACCTCCTTCAATACATGTTCCGCAACCATCCGAAATAATTCCAGGTCCGGGCGAATCGGTTACAATATTTGCATTACTACAAATAACGGTGCTGTTAGGACAATCGCCATTGGCTCCTGTTTGTTGAACACCGCAAGCAACACAACTTAAAGTGGCGGCCCAACCGGCTAATTGCACCGAACCATCGGAGGTAAATTGAAAGGTTAAACATCCACTGGTATTATTGGCTGTTATGGTACCCGGCGATGATGTACAATTATTATAAAGGACGGGAGCATTTTGATAGGGTCCGTTTCTAATGGTTAAATAATCACAGCAAGAACCTGGTCCAAAACATAAAAAATAAGTATCGTTCATACTAAAGGAAGTAAAATTGGCTCTTACACACATTCCTGCTGTGGATGGACAAAAGGTGCGGTATACGTTATTGATGTTGGCCGAATAATTACCTCCTGCACCCCCATTATCATAATAGGTACCTCCGCAGGTAGATACCATACAAGCACCTGCATATGTACTATTCACTCCAACCGTTGGATGTGTATAGGTTTGTGCCATTAATGTTTGTGCACAGAATAATACCAACCATAATTTCGACATGATATTTTTATTCATAGCTCTCGTTATTAGTAGGTTCAACTCGTGGTTGGGCATTTCTTTTATTGGTAGCTGCCCTTTGGGTAGAATATAAAATAATGGTAATATGATGAACAGTATCATTAATAAGGACATCTGTATCCATTAATCGTTGATTTTCGATGGAGGTCAGATCCAGACTTAATAATAATTCTGATGACGGGGCTACCACATCTTGAATTTCATAATCTATTAAATATCTATCCACCTGAGTATAGGTTGCGATAGGGGCAGTGGAGATTTTACCATGTTGTGAAAAAACCGAAACAGGTATAATGGTGAACAAAAAAATAATCAGCCAGGGACATTTGAAATTTAATTTCCGGGATAAGGGAGGATGGTTCATGTTTGTTGGGTTATTAATATAACAAAGGTAAATTATTAAATTTTTATTAATTTAATCTAATTTGTCTAAAATGATTTAGATTCTAGTAAAGATGTCATTTGGATTAGTATGCGATTGTTAATCCTAGAACTTTTGTTCCCGTTGATTTTATAGGAATATACCCACCAGGACTTTTTCCGGGTGCTATACTGCTCAATATCAGCGGATCATCAATCGGGATGTTACTAACGAACCTTTTTTCTGTAATATTACTCCATCAATGAAAGAAATTCCATTTCAACGAATCATCGGTTCATTTGCTTTTCAATGGCTGATGAGTTTTGTTGTACTTATTCTAACTAGGTTGCCTTATCTATTGGGCCGACATTGTTATTTCGATGGGGATGAAGCCATTGTTGGCATTATGGCCCAGGATCTTTTAGCTGGAAAAAATATCCCTGTATTTTTTTATGGACAACAATATGGATTTTCATTTTTAGAAGTAATAGGAGTGGCATTAGGAATTGTATTTTTTGGCAATACCGTTTGGGCATTAAAATTTGGTGCTCTGCTAGTTTTTTCTTTGGGGATTAGTTTTTTGTTTCGATGGATGCTGGTAAAAAAGGTTCCCTTCTTTTGGGCTTTGTTGCTCCTGGTTATTATCAGCGTGTTTCCGGGTTGGATGATATGGGCTGAAAAAGCCCGTGGGGGTTATGTTACGGCCTTTAGCATTGCTTGCAGTATATTTTATATTATTCAATTAAAAAAATCAACCTGGGTTTGGGTATTGACGGTTGGAATATTATTGGCGGTGGGTATTCATGCCCAAATATTAATGATGGTTTCCGTTGGGTTCTTGGTTTTATACTGGATCTTTCAATCGAAAAAAACTTTTCTGCATTTGAGTCTGTTGATATTTTCCTTAGTTGTTTTTTATTTGTTGATAAAGATTCCAGCAACTGGTAATGCCAATTATTGGACAGCTCCATTTTCACTAGCATTTAAATACCAAAACCTAGCAAGTTTTTTATCCAAGTTACCTCATGCAGCCATGAGTTATTATCATTATGAATTAAAATTCCCTATTAGAAACGAATCGATCTTTTTTGGTATTGGATATTATTTATTGGGATTGATTATTATTACGGTAGCCTGCAACAAGATTTCGAAGAAGGAGAGAATTCCTATCTTTTTAATTTTATTGGGAGGTATTATTTCGGTTTTATTGGTGATGTTTTTATCTATTGACTCTTATAGATACTATTTAGGATTTTTTACTTCATTGATGTTGATGTTGACCCTGGGTTGGTTTCATTTGATACGATCTAAAACGTGGAGAATAGTGGCTGTAATTGGTATGCTACCCATTTCAGTTGGCGTAGCCAATACCAGCTCTATGATTCCTGATTCGTGGTTAAATCCTGCAAAAAATGATATGAAAATGTATAACGAATTGTTAGACGAATTGCAACGAAAACAAATACATCATGTATTTTGTACGGATCCTTTGTTGCAGTGGATGCTAAACTATAGCGGGGTGAATGCCCGATATACTTTTTTGAATGAAAGAATCAACCGTTATGTTGAGAATGTGAATCAATGTTATTATGAGACTGATTGTAAGATAGCTGTGGTGGGATATCAAGGCTATTTTGGATTTATTAATGTTGGTGATGATGATTTTTACGAGGAAGTAATCATCGTTAACGACCGTTTTTTTATTTATGAGAATCCTCAACAACGACATTTAGCTGGGGGTATGTTTGAAATGAATAACTAGGAGTAACTTCCTTTGGATGTTTAAGTATTATTTCTTTCTTTTGTAAAATAAATCCAACAAATAAATTACTATGAAAAAATTATTGTCAGTTACCTTGGTTGCTTCGTTTTTAGCATTCTCCTGTGGTTTAATTCCTAAGAAAGCAGAAAAAAATGGCGTAAGAATTGAATATTCCAAAGATGTGCCCAAAGAGGATGTGGATAAATTATTGGAGTATTTAGCAGCCAATAACGAAGATGGTTCTACCAAGGATTTTAAGTTGTCTAAAGAAGGTGATGGGTATAGAATTAAAATGGTAGTTCGTAACGGTTACGAAGCAGATGAAAAAAATGTTGAATTAATGACTGATTTTGCCTGCGAAATTTCGAGAGATGTATTCAGCACAAAAATGGTGAATTTAGATTTATGTGATGATCATTTTAACCTTCAAAAATCCATCAAAAGTGAAAACTGCGAACAATTCGAGATGTTTGATAAAGAAATGGTTTTGTTTGGGGAATTGGAATTGTATTATGGCGAATCGATGACCAAAACTCAGCAGGATGAGGTAGGTAACTATCTGGTGGATGTATTTGGGAATGAGGAAAGACGTACGTTTGTGATTGATAAGGTTGATGGCACTGGTGTTTTGAGTATTGTGGTAACTAACAAAAAATACTATAACGATCCTGAATTATTAGATATTTACAGGGTTATTGCTTGTGACCTAACCAAAATATTGGGCTATACCACTGAGGTACATATGTGTGATGAATATATGAAGAAGCAAAAGGTGGTGAACGCTGAAAATTGTGACTAAACCAGCTTTGTATTAAACCATTTTAAAAACCGATTACATTTTGTAATCGGTTTTTTTTATTTCTAGTTTTTTTTTAATTTAGTTATATGAAAAAATCAATCCTCATTATTTCTTCTCTGGTTATTGTTTTAGCCAGTTGTGCTCATCAATCCATCACTCATTCAGAACCTGTGGTGGATATGCTGCAACCTACCGCTTCTACCATTTATAATAATGGGGATACCATACATATAGAAATGACTTTATCTGATGAAGACGAGTTGCATGAAGCATTTATTTATGTTCGTTCGGATATTGATACTTTTTTTAATTACGAGCCTGTTGTGCATGAGCTGCCATCCTTTAATGTTGATACTTTTTGGGTAGTAAGTGGCATGACAACAGGGGTAAGTGCTTTTGTTTCGGCAACAGCACATAATCACCATGATTTGCATACTACCGTGAATGTGCCGGTTACCTTGGTTCCATAAGTGGCCTAACGGCTGAAACGGTAGCTGCACCCAATAAATAATTAACTCAACTTATGGGCTGTGAGTAGATAGAAGAATACCAGCAGACCTTTAGTTGAGTTTTTATTTATTGGGTGTACTATAGTGAAAGACGGGCATAGGCCCCAAAAGAAAAATTAGAATGGATAACCTACTGCAATGTTGTATCGCACCATTTCGGGTGTCAGGTTTTTTATTACCCATCGATCTGTTCCAGACAATCTTGGATCTCTGAAGGGCAATGCCACATCAAATCTAAAAATAAAGAATCCGAAATTAAGACGTAAACCGGCACCTGCTCCAAAAGCAAATTCTTCAATAAATTTTTCGGTAAATTCTCCACCAATTCGATTGGGATCGGGACTTAAGAGCCAAATATTTCCAAAATCGGCAAAGATGGCGCCTTCTATAAATCGATAAATTTTAGCCCTATATTCTGCATTCACCAGAATTTTAATATCTCCCACCTGATCCACTCTGGCCACAGCCGGATTGGAATAGGAACCGGGTCCCATAGTTCTTGGCAGAAATGCTCTTAGGTCATTACTACCTCCAATAAAAAATGCTTTCTCGAAAGGCATTACAATGGAGTTTCCGTAGGGAATTCCTACACCAAAAAATGTCCGAAAAGCAAAACTATGGTATTTATGTGGATGCAAATAATATCGAAAATCAAGTTCAGTTCGGAAATATTGGGCATATCGAATTCCACCA
>JBEIQI010000340.1:0-2557 GCA_040376605.1 Flavobacteriales bacterium
AAAACTGCACCTTAAAATATAACATAGACGATTTCCCTATACATACTTCTTGGCGGTTGAATGAAAAGCATTATGGAACATTAACTGGCCTAAACAAAGCCGAAACAGCCGAAAAGTATGGAGAAGATCAGGTAAAACTATGGAGACGAGGCTTTGCCATTGCTCCTCCTGCATTGGATACGAATGATCCTTTACACCCATGTAATGATAAAAAATATCGCGGTATTAGTCCAAATGATCTTCCGGGAACAGAATCTCTTAAAGATACCATTGATCGAATCATGCCTTACTGGAATGATACGATCCTACCCTCTTTTCAAAAACATAACGAAGTGCTAATAGCTGCTCACGGAAATAGTTTGAGAGGAATAGTGATGCATCTAAAAAATCTTACCGAAGAACAAATTTTAGAAGTAAATATCCCAACTGGTATTCCCTATGTATTCGAATTAACGGATGACTTAAAGTTGATTAAAGATTATTATTTGGCTGATCCAGAGGTGCTGAATCAATTAATGAATGACGTTGCTTCACAGGGAAAAGCCAAATAAAATTAAGCAGCGAAAATGTCAAAAAAATGGGTAATAGCTGATATTCATGGATGCTTCAATACATTGAAAGCATTAATGGAAGATCACATTATGCCTGAGAATGGAGACACCTTGTATTTCCTCGGTGATTATATTGACCGTGGCGCTCAAAGCAAAGAGGTGATAGATTATATTCGTCAACTTCAATCATCCGCAATTCATGTAATTGCTCTCATGGGTAACCACGAAGAAAGCATGATTCAAAGTATTTTAGAGGCGAAAACCAAAAAAAGGAAATGGCTAGGATTGTTTAAAAAGGCAAACTTTACTCAAAATGCTTGGTATAACTTTGGTGGAGAAGAAACCATGAAAAGTTTCGGAGTAACGGATCCCGCTTTAATTCCTCATGAATATTTTGAATGGTTGAATGGATTACATAATTATGCCATTGAGGATCATTACCTGTTATCTCATGCGGGATTCAATTTCGACATTGAAAATATCTTTGAAGATACTGACTCCATGAGATGGATTAGAGACTTTAATGTAGATTTGAAAAAAACCCACGGTAAGAAGGTAATTCATGGACATGTGCCGGTTCAATTAGAGTTAATTCAAGAATCTCTGGTAAATCCAACTTTTAATTTTATTGATTTAGATAATGGATGTGTATTTAAAAATAGAATTGGAATGGGAAATTTAATAGGATTAGAATTAAATAGTTTAACACTAAAGATTCAAAAAAACATCGACTAAAATTACATGAACCGGATTATCATTACTGGCGGACCGGGTTTCGGAAAGTCAAGCATCATACATGAGTTAGAAGCTCAAAAATATAATGTATTTCATGAGTTTTCGCGAGAAATCATTGAAGAACAAAAGAAAATTGATGGTGATATTGTTCCATGGAAGGATCATCATTCGTTTAATGAGGCCGTGTTTAAAGGCCGTTTAGCTCAATATCATGGAGCAACACGATCAAATAAATTATATTTTTTTGATCGTGGTATTCCCGATTCTCTGGCTTATCTCCTTGCCGATGAAAAGGAAGTTCCTAGTCATTATATAGAAGAAGCCAAACTCTGCAATTATTATCATACCGTTTTTATTACCGCTCCTTGGCAAGAAATTTATATAAAAGATGATCAGCGTTGGGAAGGGTATGAATATGCCTTAAAAATCCATCATAATATCGAAAAATATTACCAGGAATTAAATTACCAATTGGTTGCTGTGCCTCAATTAGAGGTTAGTAAACGAGTAGAATTTATTTTAAACTATCTTCAGAAGGATTTTGCTGAATACTTACATTAACGTTTTCTGATTGCACCTGCATACTCGCTAATTATTAATACTGACAAATTATTGATAGTTTTGAATAATTATCAATATGACCATTCATCAAATCTTAAAACAATATTGGGGGTATGATCAATTCCGGCCTATGCAGGAAGAAATCATACAATCAATTATTGAAGGGAAGGATACCTTGGCATTACTACCAACGGGGGGGGGCAAGTCTCTTTGCTTTCAAGTTCCTGGACTATTTTTATCCGGAACAACCCTGGTGATTAGCCCATTAATTGCATTAATGAAGGACCAGGTAAAAAACCTAAAAGAAAAAGGGATTAAAGCTGAAGCGATTTATTCAGGAATGAATTATGTGGAAGTTGATGAAATCATCGATACCTGTATTTACGGAAATATAAAATTTCTATATATCTCACCAGAGAGATTGGCAAATGAAGATTTTCGTGAACGATTAAAAAAAATAAAGCTTAATATACTGGCCATTGATGAAGCACATTGTATATCTCAATGGGGCTATGACTTTCGACCACCATACTTAAGGATTGCCGAAATTAGAAATGACTTCCCGGAAATACCTATTATTGCATTAACGGCCACGGCCACAGGTAAGGTGATTGATGACATTCAAAATAAGCTAAATTTTAAAAGCAAGAATGCCTATCGAAAAAGCTTTAAAAGAGATAACCTCATCTATGCTGTTTTAGAAGATGAAA
>JBEIQI010000196.1:0-6050 GCA_040376605.1 Flavobacteriales bacterium
AAGTTTAAAAAGATGAAGCTCCTCAATAATTATTCTTCCTCGTCATTATTGTTGAAGTTTTCATAATACATCATCTTCATACAAAATACAGATCCACCTGATTTAATAAACTCCGAAGTATCAACTTCATATACTTTGTATCCATGTTTAGTTAGCACATCCACTGTAAAGGGATTGTCGTTTTGGATAATGGCGAATTTGTATTTTTTACCCGACACCACATGTGCATTCAAGGCAAAATGAACAGCTGATTCATCGTATGGGATTTCTATAACTTCATTAAAATAAATATGTATTTTTTTTAAACTTTCCTCGCTAAATGCTTCCGGTGCAATCAAAACTGTGTGTTGATCAAGCGGTATAAAACAAGTATCTAAATGATAAAATGAATCATTTAATAGTTCTAAAGTTACCAAGTCAGTATCTAGGGTTTCATGAATATCAACCAATGTTTGAAACTCAGTTCGATGTCCATATCCACCAAATATCATTCGCTTTCCAGGCATCGGAATAAGATCACCCATCCCTTCTAACAATCCTTCGCCAGGAGCACCTATAATCTGATAATCTTTAAAATCATAATACATTTCAAAGGTTTCTACTTCCCGCTGTCTCGAAGCATGTTTCATTCTGCTCATAACAACCACTGGTTCATCATCATGATCAATCCATGGAAAACTTTGATTTGCACAAAATACCATGTCTTCACAATCTTTTAGTCCTTCTATACTGGTTAAACTTGCAATGTTTCCAATATTGACTTCATATTGATAGATTTCAAATATAGAATGCCATTGTTGAATGGCCAAAGCCTTATCAACCCCTCCCAGATTTCCTTCCATATGGACATTCTTTACATCAACAATATCGAAGTGGTCAGGTGTACACATCATCACACATAAAGGTTCTCTTCTGTTGGGAACCATGGATACATCTATAATGGTCATTTTATTTTTTATCAGATAATTTATTTGATCCTACAATGTCTAATAAAATTGTGTTGGATAGAAATTCTTGTCCGTCAACTACAATTCCAAACCAAAATTCAACTTCCTTGGCAAGGTCATTTTTACCATAAACTAAAGGAGAAGTCGGAGGTGTTTTTTTATTCCAGGTCCAATAATATATGCTGTCTTCCGGCTTATCGATAAATAGAATATGGGAAAGAGCAATTTGAATAGTATGCTCGCTGCCAGTATTAATATTTATGGCATCCATCGGTAACCTTCCATTATCCAATATGTATTGGATATACATAGTGGCAGTCCTATTTGGATTATAGGCATAAAGTTTAAATCTAACCGATCCTGGATCATTGAACAAAGGAATCGGATATTGGCCAATATTCTTGATTTGGCAATTGAGTGCTCCTTCTTTGTTTACTTGGTTAAAAGTTTGAACTGTAGAGGTAAGGCTCAATATCGTCTTTTTGTTTGTTAAACTGGGTTCGATCCACTGTTTGATATTTACTTTTAATTTTTCTGATCTGATTTTGATCATCTCTTCCTGGTTGGGGATCCTGGTTGAAAATTCCGCGGTTAAATAAATATAAGGATGGTGTTTTTTTAAACTTAATATATGAGGCCCTAAAGAAGCTTTAGATTTAAAAGTCCAGTTTTTATCCTTTCCTAAAATAGTTTGAAAAGGCAATTTTATAAGTAATACGGAATCTCCAGCACTAATTACAGTTGCTTTCATTTTTAAATCCAGCGGTTGAGGCCGGATAGTTAATTCTTTTTTATAGAACCTAGATTGACCAATTAATTGAAGATCGGACCACCAATGTGGTACAATAATTTCTTGAGAATTGTGATTCACCAAATAAAATGAAATGGAATCTTTTTCGCTATTTTTTGGATAAAAGGTAGACGGACATTCCAAAATTACCGATATTCCTGCCGGATTTATAGCACTTTTAAAATATTGAACTCCTTTGCAACTGCTAAGTAGAATTAATGATAAAAAGATGAAGGCTATATTACGAAAAGTCATACATTTGATTTCCTTTAACAAAGCTAATAAATACTATCAATCTATCGCACCTATTTAAATGGGAAATAACGAAGGGCATCATCATAAGTTAAGTTTCGCGGGTGTTTTAATAACCATTGGGATTATCTTTGGGGATATTGGAACATCTCCGTTATATGTAATGAAGGCTATAGTAGGGGATGCTAAGATTAGTGATATGCTAATCTTGGGTGGTCTTTCTTGTGTTTTTTGGACACTAACCATACAAACAACCATCAAATACGTCATCATTATCCTTCGTGCCGATAATAAAGGAGAAGGGGGAACATTTTCGTTGTATACATTAGTTAGACGTTATCGAAAATGGCTAATTATTCCAGCGATGGTTGGCGGTGCAGCTTTGTTGGCGGATGGAATTATTGCACCACCCATTTCAGTTTCTTCGGCAATTGAAGGATTGGAGCGTTTAGAATTGGGCGTAACGATACCAACGGTTCCTATTGTAATAGCTATTTTAATTGGTTTGTTCACTGTGCAGCAGTTTGGAACTAAATTAATTGGTAAAGCATTTGGTCCGGTTATGGTTACCTGGTTTTTGATGTTGGGAACATTTGGAATGATTGCTTTGGCTGTTAATCCATCTGTTCTAAAGGCCATCAATCCATATTATGCAATTGATTTATTAATTAATTACCCGGCTGGATTTTGGATTCTTGGGGCAGTTTTCTTGTGTACCACTGGGGCGGAGGCATTATATAGCGACCTAGGCCACTGCGGTAAACAAAACATTCGGGTGAGCTGGATTTTTGTGAAGGTGATGTTGCTCTTAAATTATTTTGGTCAGGGAGCTTGGTTACTAGCCAAAAAAGGAGAGGTAATTAAATTTGCTGATCCGATAACCAGCAAATTAGTTGAATTAAATCCATTCTTTGAAATAATTCCATCGTGGTTTTTGTTACCTGCGATTATTATTGCCACATTAGCTACCATCGTGGCCTCTCAAGCTTTAATAAGTGGTGCATTCACACTAATCAATGAAGCCATGAGACTAAATTTATGGCCAAAGGTTAAGATTAACTATCCTTCGAATATTAAAGGTCAAATCTATATCCCATCGGTGAATTGGTTGCTTTTGGTAGGATGTATAGGAATTGTATTATTCTTTAAAAAATCTTCAAACATGGAAGCGGCTTATGGTCTTTCTATTGTTTTATGTATGCTTAGTGATACCATTTTGCTTACATTTTATATGATCAGACAGAGATGGATTCCCGTTTTTATTTTGACATTGTTGCTCGTATTCCTAGTAGTGGAGACCTCTTTCTTAATAGCTAATCTTGAGAAATTTCAACATGGTGGATGGTTGACATTAACCATTGCTTTATTGCTGATGTGTGTAATGTACATCATGATCAAGGCTAAAAAAATCAGCAGACGTTATGTTGAATTGGTGAAACTCAAAAGTTATGGTGAATTAATTAAGCAACTTTCTGTAGATGAAACCATACCAAAATATTCAACCCATTTAGTTTATATGACCGGTGCTGAAAGAGATGACGAAGTGGAAGAAAAAATTATTCATTCTATTCTTCAGAAGCAACCCAAACGGGCGGATATCTACTGGTTTATTCATGTTAAAACCGTTGATGAACCATATAAAGCACAGTATAAGGTTACCCATTTTTACGATGAAGATGTGGTGAGAATAGATTTTATTTTAGGATTCCGCGTAGAACCCAGAATTAGTCAAATGTTTCGGCAGGTGGTTGAGGATATGGTGAAGAATAAAGAAATAGATATAACCAGCAGATATGCATCATTGAGTAAAAATAATTTTGTTGGAGATTTTAGGTTTATTGTTATTCAAAAATACCTATCGAATGATAATGAATTACCTTGGTTCGAAAAAATAATTCTGAATGCCTATTTTGGAATCAAGAAATTTAGCTTATCCGAACCTAAAGCCTATGGATTGGATAGCAGCAATGTATTGGCCGAGAAATTCCCTCTTGTACTATCCAAAGTGAAACCAATTAAACTGAGAAGAATTGAGTGATCATGTTATGATTACGCCACAATTGGTATATCCCAGGGGAAACTAAATTATTTTTATCTTAATTCCACAAAGACAAAAGGGCCTAATTTAAGGTCTAAACGAGGTAATTATATTCACCACTTACTTTAAGAAACTAAAAAAGACAATATCTATAACCCCAAAATGTAAGTGTATTAATTAAGAATGCTCAGCAGCGCTGAGCATTCTCCTGTTATGTCGGGGTGGCGGGATTTGAACCCGCGACCACACGCCCCCCAGACGTGTACGCTACCAGGCTGCGCTACACCCCGATTATATTTAGATTATTTTAACGTAACAATTAGCCTATGTCAAACCCATATGCTAACTTTACGCGACAAATATTAAAAAAATAAATGTGTCATTGGGGCAAAAATTAGAATATTTTATAATTCACTTGAAATATACATTAGCACACGAATGAAGTTTCCTTTAAATTATTTATTTCTCGGTTTTATATTTCTCTTTCCCATTGCACAATATGCCCAATCTAAAGCTACCATCAGTGGCTATTTAAAGGATAAAGATACCTATGAAACACTAATTGGAGCTTCTGTATATTTGAAGGAGTCCCAAGTAGGAACCTCCACCAATAATTATGGATTTTATAGTTTAACAGCAGATACGGGTAAGTATACCCTTGTGATTTCATATGCAGGCTACAAAACCATTGAAATGCCCATTCATCTTAATAAAAATCTACCTCTTGAAATCAACCTAGAGTATAATACCGTAGAAATTAACGAATACGTAATTGACGATACTCGAACGAATCAGAATTACGAAAGCACCAAAATGGGTCAGATTGAATTAAAGGTGGAAGATATAAAAAAGATCCCTGCGCTATTAGGAGAAGTGGACGTGCTTAAAACTATTCAATTATTGCCGGGAGTAAAGAGCTCTGGGGAAGGTAATTCGGGCTTTTATGTTAGAGGAGGAGGACCTGATCAAAACTTGATTTTGTTAGATAATACAGTGGTTTATAATGCATCTCATTTATTTGGATTCTTTTCAATTTTCAACTCTGATGCTATTAAAAATGTAATATTGGTAAAAGGCGGAATGCCTGCAAATTATGGTGGACGATTAAGCTCGGTGCTTGATATATCCATGAAAGAAGGGAACATGAAGAAAATTCATGGTGAAGGTGGAATTGGAATTATCGCTTCTCGTTTTACTTTAGAAGGACCTTTTAAAAAGGATAAAGCCTCCTTTCTCATTTCTGCCAGAAGAACATATGCTGATTTATTTGCACCGTTATTCTTGCCCCCGGAAGCTAGACGAAATGGTTATTATTTTTATGATATCAATGCTAAAATCAATTGGCAGGTAGGAAAAAAAGATCGACTCTTTTTAAGTGGATATTTTGGACAGGATGTTTTTAATTTTAAATCTGCGAATAGCGATTTGAAGATTGAAATTCCATGGGGTAATGCCATGGCTGCCTTGCGTTGGAATCATCAGTTTGGGTCTAAAGTTTTTATGAACACTACTTTTTCATTTACAAACTATGATTTTGCAACCAAAGCCAGCAGTGCAACTTTTGGAATTTCTTTGAGTTCCGGAATTCGTGATTTTGGATTAAAAACATCTATAGATTGGATTCCAAATCCCAATCACAATGTTAAGTTTGGGGCAGATTATACCTTTCATACATTTATTCCAAGCTCGGCCAGTGCCAGATTTGGCGACAGTACTGAATTTAACCCGAAAAAACAAGAGTTGTATTCTCATGATTTTTCTTTGTATGTGTTGGATGAATTTAATATAGGGAAAAGAGTTAGAATCAATGCAGGAGTTCGTTTTAATTACTATCAACATTTTGGTCCTTTTGACAGATATGTAAAAAGTGATTTAGGTGTGATTACGGATACCATTTCATATGGTGTTTTGGATCCTATTGCAGATTATGCCAGGGTAGAACCCCGATTTAACATCCGGGTTAAATTAACCAAAACATCATCATTAAAGGCAGCTTATACCTTGAATTTTCAAAATATGCATT
>JBEIQI010000292.1:0-3375 GCA_040376605.1 Flavobacteriales bacterium
AAGGAGTTGTCGGGTCGGGATATTTTGTGTCGGTTAGAACCCCAAAGGTCAATACGCATTTTTCTTTCGGGTTTAATACTTTGCTCAAGTGCACTGGGCTGTTAATTTCAAAATCAAGAAACCTTTTTAATTCCTCTGACATTCCTCCTGCGTCAAAGTGTTGCTCGTTCGGTGTCAAGTGTCTTGGCAACAAAAATATTTTAGATTTAATACTATCTTTCAAATTCATTCCCATCTCTGAGAAACCGATTTCTAGTTGGATTGCAACTGTCGAGTCGTTCCATATTGTTATGGTATTATACCTGTAATTATACTCCGCTCCAGTAGAGTCGACATATTGCATTCCTTGTCTTGGGCCGTTCTCAATGTAAAGTCCAGATTGCTTTTCACCTGTTCTATTTACATGGTTGTCTGAATTGCCTGAACAACCATAAAGGCAAATTAAAAATACAAGTCGAAATAAATGTTTAACTGTCATGTTGTTGTCTTTGCATTGCTGCTAACTCGTATATAGGCGCTATAAAACTAACCAAATTCATCCAAATTTGGGTGTATTGGCGAAGTTTTTACTTCTTTTATTTTTAATAGTCCAGGTCATCAATAGGGCTTTTAATTTGTTGGATGGATTTGGTGCTTACATGGGTATAAATCTCGGTAGTTTTGCTGCTGTTATGGCCCAATAGTTCCTGAATATACCGCAAATCTGTACCTCCCTCTAATAAATGGGTTGCATAACTATGTCTTAACCAATGTAAACTTACCGACTTTTGTATCCCTGCCTTCTGCACCGCCTGCTTAAGTACCAATTCCAGACTTCTTTCTCCGTATCTTTCTCCTGCCACTTGCCCCTCAAATAACCATGTTTGGGGCTGGTAGATTTTGTAATATTCCCTCAGTTTTATTAATACCTTATCCGAGAGGGGCACGATTCTATCTTTTTTATTTTTCGATTGCCTAATGATTACTACCTTCCTATTAGAATCGATATCCCTAATTTTTAAGTTGATTAACTCACTCCTCCTTAAACCACAAGAATATATTAAGCTTAACATTACCTGATGTTTACAATTCCCCAAGGATCCTAAAATTTTAGCTACTTCCTCCTTGCTCAATACATTGGGTAATCTTTTATCTCTTTTGGGCCGCACCAATAAATCGATATCTAGTTTTTTTTGAAGGCATACCTTATAAAATATCTTGAGTGCATTAATTACCTGATTTTGAAATGAACTCGACATGTTATTACGCAGGATATAATCGGTATTAAATTGAATAACCGCTTCATTGGTAATTTCGGTAGGCGACTTGTTATAATGATAACTAAAAAAAGTCCTTAAGGCTTCCTGATATGTTTTAATGGTGCTTGCTGCATATCGCCTCGATAACATCCATTGATTTAATTGATGCAGATAGGAGGCAAGTTCCCCATTGGGTAATGGTGGATTTTTATATTTTAATTTTATGAATGGTTCCGATGGCTTAAACTCATTGATGGGATTTTCCTGATCGAAAATCAATAAGGTGGCCTTTAATTCATCCTCATCATAAGGTTTATACCAGCATTTATGGGTATTACTAAACTTAAAACCCTGGGTTTTGGCCAAAGAGATTAACCTTTCGTTATACGGAAAGAATAGACCTATATTTTGCTCATTGTTATGTTCAAATGGTTTTATAACCATAAACAGGGATCAGTGGATTGGGTTATTCAAATATCATCATTTTATTTAAAAAATAAATGATTTGGCACCCATCTGTTGAAAACTATTAATCCCTTTTATATTGGCTCTTATTGATTCTTTATCGAATAGGTAGATATCCCCAAAATGGTATAAAGCGGACAAAAGGAGATGATACTGGTAAGGGTAAATATACCGGCCAATACCAATAATACAATACCGATTGTGCCAGTAACCGTACCTGTAAAATATAAGGTGGCAAAAAGAGCTGAAATAATTACTCTGATAATTCTGTCGGCAGTGCTCATGTTCTTTTTCGTGTTCGAAAATTTTAGTTGTTGAATAATGTATAGGTTTTATTATTTCCTATTTGTACAACGAAGTTAGGTTGGGGAGTTTTAATAAGTAGTTACAAAAGTCACTGTGTGCTTCATTATCTATAACAAAATAAAAACGGTAGATTATTTTTTATTTTCAATAAAGGTTTATCTGTAACTAAACTGCTCCCAACTGCAGCGATAGCTACCCAGTTTGCAGACTTGGCAATGCTTAGTCGGCCGTGTAGATAGAAGAATACCGCGCCTCTCTTAGGATTGCCCGGCCTGCAACCTGGGTATTTAAGCGTAAGTGGGTAAGGCAGCATAATGAATGTTGTTATTCATATGCCTGTGATTATCCGCGAAATTTTTTGTGGGTTATTTTATTTTATCTCTTTCGGTATTTCCGCCGGAATAGGAATTACTTTAGATTGATGAAATGGTTGTATACTGGTGCCTGTTATTAAATAGATAGCTACTTGCAGAAATGTTTTGATGGCTTGTATCATATCAATGTATTTGAAATGAATAACTGGCTTTTCTTTATTATAGTGCCTTTAATCCCTAGTTGATGACATTTTTTAGTCTTCTTTAAGGTTTTGTAGATAAATGAACCTGGGGTTGAAGTTATTAGTTAGGGTGTAATGCTCTGATAATGAGTGTGATTAAATGCATAGTGCCCTTGGAATTCCATTTAAATAAACCTATCTTTGCACTCCTTTTGGATGTCTACGAACTAAAACTAAAAGTTAAACCAAAGGCGTAATTGTTCTTTTACTTCAAACAGACATCCTCATATCGAAGTAGAATTGCATGAATCGCCAGACAGAAAAGTTATTTATGTCAGAAGAATTAGAAACAGTAAAAACAACTGTAACACCAGAATTTAACTGGGATGGTATTGACAAGTACGGAAACGTATATACCAAAGAACAACGCGAAGAATATGGTAAATTGTATTCTACCACTTTGCAAACTATTAATGAACATGAAATTGTTTTTGGTAAAGTAGTTGGAATGACTCCTAAGGATGTTGTGATCAACATTGGTTACAAAAGCGAAGGGATTGTTCCTCGTACCGAATTCCGTTACAACTCGGATCTTAAAATTGGTGATGAAGTTGAAGTTTACATCGACATTTTAGAAGATCGTAACGGACAGTTAGATTTAAGCCATAAAAAAGCTCGTGCTATTAAGGCTTGGGATCGTGTTAACGAAGCACATGCTAAAGATGAAGTAATTACCGGTAACATTAAATGCAGAACTAAAGGTGGTTTAATTGCCGATGTATTTGGCATCGAAGCCTTCTTACCAGGTTCTCAAATTGATGTGAAGCCAATTCGTGATTACGATATCTATGTTGGTAAAAACATGGAATT
>JBEIQI010000228.1:0-5205 GCA_040376605.1 Flavobacteriales bacterium
CCCTATTTTCATAAATTGGCCAGGTTAACCATAGCTTCAGCGGCTGCTTTTGCCGTTCCTTATGTCACTCCTGTAGGCATGGGGATAGATGATGAAATGATTGAGTCAATGAAGTTATACCCAAATCCATCTAATAGTGTTATAAATATTAAATGGCAACAAGAATATGAAAGGATTGAAATAGTGGATATGTTGGGGAAAGTTTTAACTACAATGTCTATTGTGGAGGGAGCTAACCATACCTCGGTGGATATCAATGCATTTAGCCAAGGAATTTATTTTGCCAGGTTAGTAAATGGAAAACATAAAGTGGTTAAAAAGTTCATTAAGAACTAAAATACTCAATGGCTAAAAAAACAAAACGTCCTCAAACTCTTGATGAGGAAAAGGCCAATACACTAACCCATGGATTCGGCTTAATTTTGGTATTGTTTACCTATCCTTTTTTAATTCAAAAAGCTTATGCTGGCGGTAATATATTTTCAATTATTGGGGTAATAATGTTTTTTTTTGGCAGTGTATGTATGTATGCTGCTTCATCATTTTATCATTATGAACGACGGGAAAAATTAAAACTGAAGTTAAGGGTTGTAGATCATATCAGCATCTTTTTTTTAATTGGAGGAACCTATTCGGCAGTTGTTCAGAAATATGTGCCGGTTGATACGGCCAGTTGGTTTATGGCCACGATGTGGGGGATAATAGTTCTGGGGAGTTTATTAAAATTATTTTTTACAGGAAAATATCAATGGTTATCAGTGATGTTGTATTTGTTTTTGGGTTGGATGGCCGTATTTATTGCCCGACCATTAAATGATAACATGCCACCATCGGTTTTTTACTGGCTATTGGCTGGGGGATTAGCATATACTTTGGGTGTTATCTTTTATAAAAATCAAAAGCTCATGTATAGCCATGCTATTTGGCATTTATTTGTATTGGCAGGTACCTTTTTTCATTATGTTGCCATTTTAAAAAGTTATTAGTTATCTAGATTTTTCGGATGAATTGACGTTAAAAAACTGCCCCATATTGGCAAACAAAACATGCTATAAAACTTGTCAAAAATCCATTCTTTAAATCACCAAATTTTTCTAAAGAAAAATATCAAAAAAAGCGCTTTTTTTTGTTAATAACATTAGGCTATAAACCTTGAATTTACTGATATTATAACCTAGCTTATGCTTATATTTGCTAGCTTTAAAAAAAACAGCATTTGATATGAGTGAAGAAGTGAAAAAACCAGCAACGTATGAAGCTGATAATATTCAGGTTTTAGAGGGATTAGAAGCAGTACGTAAACGCCCTGCCATGTATATTGGCGATATTGGCACAAAAGGACTCCATCATTTGGTATACGAAGTAGTTGATAACTCGATAGATGAGGCCCTTGCCGGTTATGCAAAAAACGTAAATGTCTTTATTCTTGAGGATAACTCTATAAAAGTAACCGATGATGGTCGCGGTATTCCAACCGGAATACATGCAAAAGAAGGCCGTAGTGCCCTTGAAGTGGTAATGACCGTGCTTCATGCAGGTGGGAAGTTTGATAAGGATTCTTATAAGGTTTCAGGAGGTCTGCACGGAGTAGGGGTGAGTTGTGTGAATGCTTTAAGTACACATTTGTCAGCTATTGTTCACCGTGAAGGTAAGATCTTTCAACAGGAATATTCCTGTGGGAAGCCATTGTATGATGTAAAAGAAATTGGAGTGTCAGATAAGACCGGAACCGAGATCTTATTTAAAGCGGATGGTTCTATTTTTAGTTCTGTAGTTTACATATATGAAACTTTGGCCACTCGTTTAAGGGAATTGGCCTTTTTGAATAAAGGGATTAATCTTTCCTTGACCGATATGCGTGAATTGGATGACGATGGAAATCCAAGAAGTGATAAATTCTATAGTCAAGGTGGATTAAGAGAATTTGTAAAATACCTCGATCAAACTCGTGAAGCTCTCATTCCAGAACCTATTTACCTAGAAACGGAAAAAGTGGGAATTCCAGTTGAAGTAGCTTTCCAATACAATACTACATATAACGAAAATTTACATTCTTATGTAAATAACATCAATACTCACGAAGGTGGGACTCACTTAGCTGGTTTTAGAAGAGCCTTGACCCGTACGTTGAAATCGTATGCAGATTCAAGTGGGATGACCAAGAACTTAAAGTTCGAAATTAATGGAGAAGATTTTCGTGAAGGCTTAACTGGTGTAATTTCAGTTAAGGTGCATGAGCCTTTGTTTGAGGGACAAACCAAAACTAAGTTAGGGAATAACGAGGTAATGGGAGCTGTTGATCAAGCGGTAGGGGAGATTTTAAGTATTTATTTGGAAGAACATCCAAAAGAGGCTAAGATTATCGTAAATAAAGTAATATTGGCCGCAACGGCGCGTATTGCTGCTCGTAAAGCACGTGAATTAGTGCAACGTAAAGGCGCATTTACAGGAAGCGGATTACCAGGTAAATTATCTGATTGTTCTGAAAAGGATCCTGCACTTTGCGAAGTATACCTAGTTGAGGGTGACTCGGCAGGTGGTACAGCCAAGCAAGGACGTGATAGAACTTTTCAGGCCATTCTTCCTTTGAGAGGTAAAATTTTGAATGTAGAAAAGGCAATGGCCTACAAGATATTCGAAAATGAAGAGATCAAGAATATTTATACGGCCCTTGGTTTAAGTATTGGTACCGAAGAAGATGGTAAAGCATTGAACATGGCTAAGCTTCGTTATCATAAAATAATTATTATGACGGATGCCGATGTGGATGGAAGCCACATTACAACCTTGATACTTACTTTGTTCTTCAGATACATGAAGGAAATGATCGAACAAGGGTATATTTATATTGCCAGTCCTCCTTTGTATTTAATTAAAAAAGGTAATCAACAAAGATATTGTTGGAACGACGAGCAACGTGAAGCAGCGATAAAAGAATTAGCTAAAGGAGGAAATGAAAGTACTGTAAACACTCAGCGTTATAAGGGTTTGGGAGAGATGAATGCTGAACAGTTATGGGAAACTACCATGAATCCAAATACAAGAACCCTGAAACAGGTAACCATAGATAGTGCTGCAGAAGCAGATCACACGTTCTCCATGCTAATGGGAGATGATGTTCCGCCGCGTAGAGAGTTTATTGAAAAGAATGCGAAATATGCGAAAATAGACGTATAGTGAGGCGTTTGATATTTTTGAAAATCCTGTTTTAACGAAACAGGATTTTTTTTGCAACAACATTTTATCTAAGCCTTCGCTAAATTTGAGTTTTTACAACTGCATTATTTCATCATTTTTATTAAATAAGTATCTTTCCATTCATGAAATCTATTATCGACTCAATACCGAATGCTCTTAATAATATTCAACCGATTCAGCAATTGATTAAATCGGTTCGGCCTTCGAGATTGCAAAAGATTTCTTTTGCTGAGTCGCAAATTGATCATTTAATTTGGGTACTAAAATCGGATGATAAAACTCGTCGCAAATTCAATGATTATTTATCAGAATTAATTCGTTCAAATGAATGTTTAGATGCTTTTTGTGAATCAGGTATTTTGCCTGGAACCTCTTTCTTTTCCGAATTATATAGGAGAGCTGTCCACAAAATTATTCCTGAAATATATCCGGAAAATGATTTAAGAGCGGCAATTGCAAAATCCTTTTCACAGAAGATTGATTTAAAATGGATGTTATCCGTGCCGTTGGAAAAATGGTCACAGTTATTTGATCTTATAGAAATTGATAAAGAGCAACAAAAATTTCTTACCGAACAAATAACGAATGCCATTGTAATATTGTCTCATAGAGTTACTTCACTTGGACTAGAACCCGAGATTGCAACTAAATTACCGGAAATTGACAAATTATCATCACCATTTATCACCCAAAGTGAAGAAATTATTTTATTCATTAAAAGGTTAAGTAAAAGTCAATTTTACACCCTCGAATTTGAAATCGATTATAAGCAAATCTTAGTGCTTCTTAATCAATGCGAAGAATTATTAAAAGGTTTAAGAGACCATAAAAATGATTATGGTGCAAGTATATCATTAACGTATATATTGGTTCGGTTACAGCAACATATTCGTCGTTTAAGATTGCTATTAAAAATACTTATGAAGGATGATCGTTTAAAGTATTCATCCATTGTTTTCCTCCTACATGAAATAGTTAAAGCAGAACATGATAAAAATAGTTTTCTAGGTTATATTCATCAAAATATTGACCTCATCGCTTATCAGGTTGCAGAGCATGGCAGTAAGACGGGGCAGCATTATATTACACAAACGAAGGGCGAGTATTTTCAACTGTTCACCTCCTCTATGAAAGGTGGATTTATTGTTGGTTTTATGGCCATGTTCAAAATACTTATTTCTTATGTAAAGATGGCTCCTGCCTGGTATGCCATGTCATATAGTTTGAACTATGCTCTCGGATTTATTACGATGCACATGTCACACTCGGCTCTGGCTACTAAACAACCGGCATTAACGGCACAGGCCATGGCATCTACTATACATCATGATTTGTATGAAGAAAAAAAGTTGGATGGAATTGGAGAAATGGTTGCAAGAGTAAGCAGAAGCCAATTGGTATCGTTTGCGGGTAATTTATTAATTGTATTTCCTACGGGCATGTTGGTAGCCTTCCTTTATCAATTGATTTGGGGAGGTGAACTAACAAATCCAATGAAGGCAAATCATCTAATCCATGAGTTACATCCATTTTTAAGTGGTTCACTAATTTTTGGATCGATAGCAGGGGTATATTTATTTTTAACTGGAATTATTTCTGGATATATAGATAATCTTGTGATCTATCAAAATATTCCGCATAGGGTTGCAAAACATGTTTTGTTAAGACGAGTCTTCTCTGAGAAGGTTTTGTTTAAAATTTCACGCTATATTGAACATAATATTGGAGCGATCATCGGAAACCTTTTCTTCGGAATATGTATGGGCTCCACTTCTGTTATAGGACACTTTTTTGGGATCAATGCGGATATCAGACATATAACCTTCGCTGCTGCAAATTTTGGGATCGCATTAATCAGCTTAAATTTTGAAATAAGTCTTTACGATATATTATGGACCATTGCCGGAATTATTGGTATTGGGTTCTTTAACTTTATGGTAAGCTTTAATCTAGCCTTTTATGTAGCTCTAAAGGCCAGGGGAGTAGTAATTAAAGATACGGTAAAGA
>JBEIQI010000141.1:0-7770 GCA_040376605.1 Flavobacteriales bacterium
ATGTAGCAGCCTCAATTGATTATAGGTTAGGGAATGTTATTGATATTATTTTGAGTGCAAACGTAGAATCAACATATGTAAATATAGTTTATAAGGCAGTTCACGATGAAATGGCATGTATTCGATATTTTCGTGAGAATGCTGACATAGGTGGCAACACTTACCAAATAGATCCATCCTTAATTATTGTAGGAGGATTTAGTGCAGGTTCTATCTTAGGAATGCATTTAACCTATATGGATACACCAGCTAAATTAAATCCATTTATCAATGAAGCCGGTGATGGTGGTTTTTATGGCGCAAGTGGACATCCTGGATACCCAGTAAATCCTCAAGCGGTATTAAACTATTGTGGGGCATTGGAGGATACCTTATTATTAGAATCAGGTGATCAACCCATGATGAGTATTCATGGTACTGCAGATGGAACCGTACCTTATGGAACCGCTGTTGTTAATCCAGGTATCCCTGTTATGGTGGTAAGTGGAAGTGGATCGGTGCATGAAAGAGCTTTAAATGTGGGTGTAACAAATCCGTTAAAAACTTATGTGGGTGCTGGACATTGCGAGTTTTGGAATACTGCGCAGCAAGCAGATACTACTTACCAGTTCGCTGCCGATTTTTTACAGGATCAACTATGTATTCAACATTTATATACAGAACAACATCCTAACTCCGTGTTTTTTACTGCTTATCCTAATCCTGCAACCGAACAAATGGTGATTGATATCCCGGGTAACGATGCGGAATGGAACTTTTCTATACTTGATATGGTAGGACATTCAGTTAGAACTGGCATCATCCCAAATGGACAGAAGATGTTTAATTTGGATGTTACGGGATTACAAACTGGTATGTACGTGGTGAATATCCATTCTGGGAGCAGAAGTGCAAGTCAAAAAATATTAATTCAATAAAACTTATATATAACTAAAAAGCCCGAAGATTCTTCGGGCTTTTTTTTTGACAGGTAATATTTAATTATGCATTCACAACAACTTTAGGTGCTGAAGCCAAAATCTCCTCATTAGCTTTATCTGCATATTTTTTAAAGTTGTTTACAAACATTTCAGCTAATTCTTTTGCTTGGTTATCATAGGCATCTTTATCAGCCCAGGTATTACGCGGAATAAGAATATCTGCATCCACGAGAGGACATGTAGTGGGCATTTCAACACCAAATATTGGATGTATTTCATACGTTACATTATTCAATTCACCATTCATGGCTGCAGTAATCATTGCACGGGTATATTTTAATTTTGTACGACTCCCGATTCCATAAGGTCCACCACTCCAGCCGGTATTAATAAGCCATACTTTTACGTCATGCTCATCTAATTTTTTACCCAAAAGCTCCGCATATTTTGTAGGATGTAATGGTAAAAAGGCGCGTCCGAAACATGCTGAAAAAGTAGCTTGAGGTTCAGTAACCCCAACCTCGGTTCCAGCCACCTTTGCAGTATATCCACTTATAAAATGGTACATGGCCTGCCCTTTATTTAACCTAGAAATAGGAGGTAATATTCCGTAAGCATCACAAGTTAAGAAGAAAATATTTTTAGGATTACCCCCAACCGATGGTTCTTTTGAATTAAGAATATGATGAATTGGATAAGCAACACGTGTATTTTCAGTTATACTGCAATCTTCAAAATTAACGGTATTGGTTTCTTCGAAGTATTTAGTATTTTCTACCAATGCGCCTGGTTTGATAGCGGCATAAATTTCTGGTTCTTTTTCGGCAGTAAGGTCAATACATTTTGCATAACAACCACCTTCGAAGTTAAATACTGAACCACTATCCCAGCCATGCTCATCATCTCCAATTAATTTTCTATTCGGATCCGCAGATAAGGTAGTTTTACCGGTACCACTTAATCCGAAAAATAAGGCAACATCGCCTTCTGCACCTTCATTGGCAGAGCAATGCATACTTAATACTTTTTTATCGTGCGGTAAAATGAAGTTAAGCACTCCAAAAATCCCTTTTTTCATTTCACCTGTATAAGCAGTTCCACCAATTAATATGATTTTTTTGGTGAAATTAACTGCGGTAAAATTTTCCTGACGAGTTCCATGAACTGCGGGATTTGCTAAAAATCCAGGAGCTTGTAATATAAGCCAGTCTGGGTTTTGCGTTTCAACTTCGTTTGATGCAGGTCTTAAGAAAAGATCGTTACAAAATAGGTTGGCCCATGGTGTTTCGTTTACTACACGAATATTTAAGCGATGTTTAGGGTCAGCACAAGCATAAGCATCTCTAACCCAAAGATCTTTGCCTTCGTAATAGGCTACTATATCATTTTGAATTTGATCGAAATTTTCTGGTGAAAGGGCAATATTAATATCTCCCCAATCAACTGTAGACTCCGTAATACTATCTTTTACTGTAAACTTATCTTTGGGTGATCGCCCAGTAAATTTGCCAGTATTCACAGCCAAGGCTCCCAAATCAGTAATAGTCCCTTGTCCAAGGTCAACCGTTTGTTTAGTAAGTTCTTCGGAGGAGAGGTTCCAGTAAGCATTTGATGCCTTGATCCCTAGGTTTTCCAGCTTTGCAGCAGGGTTTTTCTTTCCAATATCAGCCATATCGTTATTTTAGAAATAAAGGGCAAAGGTATGGGTTTAAGCTTTATTTCCAATGGGAGTGGATAATGGGTTAATAACTTTTGAAGTGATGAAATGAAGACTTTAAGAGGTTTCTTTGGTTATAATGGCCTTAGCCAAAGCAGTGTTGGTGTTTTGGGCGGATAAGTTAACTATTGGGTTTTGTAATCCTTACATTCGGTCTTCTCCTTTATATGGACTTGCTTACCATTTAATTGGGTACTAAGTTCATTCCAAAGGGTTTTATAGATTTCGGGAGCTAAATTTTGAAGGGTAAAACAATAATCTATTTCACCTTCTCTGCCCCATTGGGAGGTTGTGCAAATAATCGGATGCCCCTTCTTTTTGTAACTGTTGATAGTATTATCCACTAGGTTTTTTGCTCCTTGATCGATGCCGGTTCCAATGCTATAAAATGAAATGGTGAAGTATTGATCGGGATACTTATTGGATATTTGAGCTGTCTTACAATTAGACAAGATCAATATAACGATTAATACTAGGTTATAAGGAATAAATTTTTTCATATTTCTCTTTGGCATAATTCATAAAATAATTAGAGTTCAAGGATTCCCCTGTTACTCTTTTGCATAAGTCATCTGCTGTAAAAATCATGCCATGCTGATGAATGTTTTCTTTTAACCATTCTCTTAATCCTAAAAGCCGACCTTGACTTATATCTTCTTTTAAGGTAGGAATAGCCTTACAAGCAGCATCAAAAAATTGAGCAGCATAAAAACTCCCCAATGAATATGTAGGGAAATAACCTATACTGCCATGACTCCAATGAACATCTTGTAAACAACCAACGCTATCTGAAGGAACATCAATATCCAAATAGTTTTTATAAGATTCATTCCAAATTTTCGGTAAATCATTCACCGAAATAGTTCCATCCATTAATTTTTTTTCAATTTCATATCTGATCATTACATGAAAATGATAGGTCAGTTCATCAGCATTGGTTCTAATAAATGATGGCTCAACTTTATTACATGCATTGTAAAAATCACGAGCCGTTACGTGAGTCAATTTTTTAGGAAAATATTTCTGTAGAACCGGTAAATAGTGTTGCCAATATTCTAAACTTCTGGACACATTGTTTTCCCATAATCTACTTTGCGATTCATGAATGGCCAATGATACAGCCATTCCAGCAGGTAATCCAGAATATTCCACCTTCATTCCCTGTTCATATAGGGCATGTCCTCCTTCGTGAGTAATGCTCCAAATAATTTCACTTAAATCGTTCGTTTTGTAGCGATACGTAATTCTTGTATCATGCGGATTAAAACCAATACAAAAAGGATGAGGTGCAAGATCCATTCTACCACTGTTAAAATCGTAACCCATTTCGGTTACTAATTGTCTGCAAAATTCTCGTTGTCCTTCATGCTGGAATTCTTGATAAAAGAAATCATCTTTTGGTTTGGTTTGCGAGAATATTTTTTTTGTAAAATTTACCAATTGTTCTTTAACATCCGAAAATAAAATATCCAGATTTGCTACCGTGGCGCCTGGTTCATATTCGTCAATCAGGGCATTATAAGGGTGATCTTTAAATTCAACGATAGACGCTTCTTCTTTTTTTATCTCGATTAAATTTTCCAGATAAGGAGCAAAAATTTCAAATTTATTTTCGGCCTTGGCTTGGTGCCAGGCAGTAAAGCTTTCGGAAATTACTTTCGAAAGATTTTCTACAAATCCCTTACTAAATTTTCTACTTCTTTCGATCCCTCGCCAAGTTTCTTTAACATTGCATTGTTCCTCAATGGTTAAAGTTTTATCTTCTAATAGGGTTTGGATATTGTTAATGTACTTTTCATCAGTTCGCAATTCATGAATAATTCCTGACAATACGGAGGTCTGTTCAGCCCTTAATGCTGCACCATTAGTTGGCATATAAACTTCCTGATCCCAACCTAAAACACCCGTAGCCGAATAGAGGACAGAAATTTTTTTAGAATGACTTACAAATTCTTGGTATTTTTTGTTCATCATGATTTTTTTAGAAATTGTATAAATGTGTAAATCCAACCCGCAATAAAAAACAGTCCCCCAATAGGCGTAATTGGTCCCAAAATTTTCCAATGAATACCTGTTAAATCTCCCGTGCTTAATAAATATATGCTTCCTGAGAAAAATAAAATGCCAATGGTAAATAGAATAGCCGAAATTTTCAATCCTGGTTTTCTAAATACCTCCATTAAAATTGCAATTGCCAGTAAGGCAAATCCATGATAAAATTGATAGGTTACACCCGTTTTGAAGCTATCTAACTGAAAGGGATTAAGCTGTGATTTAAGGGTATGAGCTCCCAGGGCTCCCAAAACTACCGCAATAGTTAAAATAAAACTTGCTAAAAGGATGATTCGCTTTGCCATTATAAAATGAAAATATTGATTACAATATTACAATTATAATTAGGATTTGTTTCATACGGATTAATAGACAAATGTTGGGTTCATTCCTAACTCTAAATAATTACCTTTGATAAAAATTAATACGAGTCAAATGTCCAATATTCTGCTTATCGGTGCTGGAAAATCAGCTACAACGCTAATTGATTATTTATTGAATAATTCTATTAACGAAAATTGGTTTGTTACTGTAGCTGATATGGATCTGAGTTTAGCTGAACAGAAAGTGAATTTTCACACAAAAGCTAAAGCAGTTCATCTGGATGTATCTAAACTGGATGAGTTAGAAAAGTTGATTAGCGAGCATGACGTGGTTATTTCAATGTTGCCAGCTTTTATGCACATGGATGTTGCTCGTTTTTGTTTAAAATATAAGAAGCATATGGCTACCGCTTCCTATGTTTCGGAAGAAATGGAAGAGTTGGATGAAGAGGCGAAAAAGGCTGGAATTATCATGTTAAATGAGGTGGGTTTAGATCCTGGGGTGGATCATATGACCGCCATGCATACTTTAGATCGATTAAGAAATACCGGTTGTGTAATAACAGGTTTTGAAACTTTTACCGGTGGATTAATGGCCCCCGAAAGTGAGAATAATCCATGGAAATATAAATTTACCTGGAATCCGCGTAATGTGGTGATGGCAGCAAGTGGGGGTGCCGTAAAATTTCTACAAGGAGGTAAATACAAATACATCCCGTATCACAAAGTATTTAGAAGGACAGAAGTTATTAATATTGAGGGTTTTGGAGAATTCGAGGCATATGCTAATCGGGATTCATTGAAATACCTTAAATTATATAATCTGGAAGGTGTAAAAACGCTGTACAGGGGAACATTAAGAAGGGTGGGCTTTAGTAAAGCCTGGGATGTATTTGTGCAATTAGGAGCTACCGATGACACCTACCAAATGGAGAATACCCATTTATTAACCAACAGGGAATTTATCAATTCGTTTTTATTCTATCATCCAACAGATTCTGTAGAGACCAAGTTGGCGATGTTACTAAAATTAGATCATGATTCTGAAGAGATGAGAAAAGTAGCTTGGTTGGGCATGTTTAAGGATGAGCCAATTGGGCTGCAAAAACCATCAACTCCAGCTCAGATTTTACAGCATGTATTGGAAAAAAAATGGACCTTAGAATCTGGAGAAAAGGATATGATTGTGATGTGGCATAAATTTAATTATGTTGAGCATGGAATACCTCATGAATTAAATGCAACATTAGCTGTTAAAGGAGACGACGATATACATACCGCTATGGCCAAAACTGTTGGGATTCCATTGGGGATAGCTGTGAAAAATATCGTTAGAGGTGTGATTAGAACTCCTGGCGTTCAAATTCCCAATACCAAGGAAATTTATCAACCTATATTAAAGGAATTGGAGCAATTCGGAATAGTTTGTTCTGAACATCAGGTCTTTTAGCTACCTGATTTAATCAACTTTTTTTTCGGGATTGGTACCGGACATTTTATTCTCCAAAGTTTTTTGGTCATTAATACCTTCTATCACCAATCGGTTTCCTTCTGATCCTAATTCTTCTGTGGCATTCCTTGCATCTACATCCGGTTTATAGGTCCAGGATGTTTTAGCTAATTCAAATGCGTCATAACTTAAATCAGGCACATAAAATTGGTATTGATCTATCAGTTCTGGTCGCTGCGGAACCAGATGATCGAATACAATCATATTAGATTGATCATTGTATCTTAAACTAATCTTAGCCCTTGCATCATATTCAAGAATAATTCGATGGGCTAATTTTTTATCTTTTTCAAATAGGGGAGCTCCAAATCTAGGTTGACCATTGCTCATTATTTGTACTACGTCGATTACTTTTTTATGAGAAAGTCCGTTGCCTGGATTAAACCCTAGCAAAACACAATATTTTTTACCTTTAATTTTAAAAGGTATCATATCATAATATAAAGCACCAAACCAGGTTTTCGCATTAAGTGTTTTAAATTGTGCTGAACGTAAATCCTCACCCTGATCAATTAATTTGGTAACAACCGGATTTTTAAGCTTTTTGGATGTGGTTTGAACTAATCCATGACAGGCATATCCGCTTTTTTCTAGAATTAACCAAGTAAAAATCCTGTATGATTTATCTGGGGAAGATTGAATAGAAACGGATTTAAGACCTTCATATGAATAATCTGTAGAGCTTTTTTGTTCTAACTCTTCAGTTAAGGTTTCAATAAATCGGATGTTATATTGGTTCTTTAATTCATTCTTAACATTCTTATCCAAAAATTTTGAGGACCAATAAACAAGCGAATCAATATTGGAGGATTGTGTAAAACCTGGCAACTGAATGATAAATAAGACAATAATGCTTATAAAAACCTTTCGCATAGGATTATTGTAAGAGTTATTTATCAAACGGCCCGAAGACCGATTTGTTTTATTTATAAATGAAGTTTAGCTTTTTTTGCTAAAAGTTCTTCTTTCGATTCACGATGATCCTCGTCGTCAACACAACAATCAACAGGGCATACAGCAGCACATTGAGGCTCATCATGGAATCCAACACATTCTGTACATTTATCTGTTACAATATAATAAACGTCATCCGAAACAGGCTTTTGGTTCTCTTCAGAACCAATGGTTTGGCCGCTCATTAGCTGGTAACCACCAGAAAGTGATGTTCCATCAGAAAGTTTCCATTCAATTCCGCCTTCGTATATTGCATTATTAGGGCATTCTGGTTCACATGCTCCACAATTTATA
>JBEIQI010000071.1:0-12553 GCA_040376605.1 Flavobacteriales bacterium
AATTGAAAGGCATTCCAATACATATGGAAATAAATTTCTTTCAGGTCATCTGGCGAATTATTGAAATAGGTTAAATTTTCTTTTCCTTTTAGGGTGCCTTTTTTATCATCTAAAGTGGCATCTATGGTATAAGCAACTTTTTGCTGCCAGTATCCTCCCTGAGCATAAATCCCAAGAGTAAAAATGGAGAGAATAACTAAAGATATTTTTTTCATATAGATAGCTTAAGGTTTATAAAGTAAATATAACGGTTTTTTAAAATGCATAGTGCAAGACCTAGACCAATATTTAGCCAATTCACATTTTTATTGATTTTGGAACTTGCATTTGTGTCTGGGGTGAGGTTAATGCGCTGCCATTAATCCTCAAGAAAGAAGCTAGAATTTAGACGTTAAATCTAAAGTGCATTACATCTCCATCTTTTACTATATATTCTTTTCCTTCAACACGCATTCTACCTGCTTCTTTGGCAGCTTGTTCAGATCCTAGTGTTATGTAGTCATCGTAACCAATTACCTCCGCTCTAATGAACCCCTTTTCGAAATCCGTATGAATAACACCTGCAGCGTGTGGAGCGGTCATGCCTTTCTCAATGGTCCATGCACGTACTTCCTTAACACCCGCAGTAAAATAGGTTTGGAGATTTAATATTCTGTAAGCTGCACGAATTAACTGGCTTACACCGGCCTCCGACAATCCTAAATCTTCCAAGAACATTTTGCGCTCTTCATAATCTTCTAATTGGGCAATATCTGCTTCGATCCCAACAGCAATAACTAATACTTCTGCGCCTTCATTTTTAACGGCCTCTTTAACTGCTTCCGAATGTTTATTTCCGGTTTTAGCAGATTTTTCATCCACATTACAAACATAGATGATAGGCTTAGAGGTAAGTAGTCCAAGTTCTCTAACCGATTCCCAATCTTCCGGTGTAAATTGAGCTTCACGAGCTGATTTTCCTTGCAGTAATAATGCTTTTAAGATATTAAAATTGTCGAATTTTTTCTTGGCTTCCTTATCGGCTCCTACCTTGGCCATTTTTTCTACTTTCTGGATATTTTTTTCTACGGCTTCCAGATCTTTTAATTGAAGTTCGATATCAATAATTTCTTTATCTCTTATTGGATTTACTGAACCTTCTACATGAATAATATTGTCATCTTCAAAACAACGTAATACATGAATAATGGCATGACATTCGCGAATATTTCCTAAGAATTGATTTCCCAAACCTTCGCCTTTGCTGGCTCCTTTAACCAATCCGGCAATATCAACAATTTCTACTGTGGTTGGAAGTATGTTGATGGGCTTCACAATATCGGCCAATTTATTTAAACGATCATCAGGAACGATAATGGTTCCCAAATTAGGCTCAATGGTGCAAAAAGGGAAGTTGGCTGCTTGAGCCTTTGCATTGGATAAACAATTGAATAAAGTTGATTTACCTACATTGGGTAGTCCAACAATTCCGCATTTTAACGCCATAATAATTTAATTTGGCGCAAAGATAGCTTTTTTAAGGGATTGTAGGTTTGAAATATCCTTATTAGAATATAATATAAACATGATACTCTTCGCCCGTATGGTTTACAAAGAGCTCAATATCAGTCCAGCTGGATTGGTTATGGATCATAAATACAAAACTAAAATCACGACCTTCGGTTCCTGCCTCTGCGGTTTTATCTACTCCATACTTAAAACAATCTTTTAATTCTTGTTTTACATGTTCGGCGTAAGTAATGGCCGAATCCTTATTGTTTACCTGATAGGCCAATATCTCTCCCCAGCTTTTTACTTTTCCACCCTCAAATTCCATTTCCTTAATGGCAACCGATGCAGCCCAAGGAAAATCAACATGGTATTTATATTCTGTAATGCCGGTATATTCGTTGGTACCTATTTTTACCCCTTTATCATTGTGATGTTTGCCTAGGGCATCGTCTAATATTGTTTTAAAATCGGCACAAGGAATATCCTTTTGAGCAAAGATTGAAAGTGATAATATAATTGAAAATAAAAAGAGACTCAATTTTTTCATGACAATTGGACTTGGTTGTAAACAAATGTACAAAAAGCCTGCCGAAATTCAATAAAATAAGAAGGGGCAAATATGCTTGCTCACATTTGCCCCTTCAATTAAGAATGAATGATTAATTATTTAGTACTAAAATAATCATCTTTAACACCTGTATTCACTTCTATTTTTTCAAATACAAGATCCCCAAACATGGTTTTGATATAATGTGGGAACATAACCCCAGATACAGGTTTATAGTCACCAATGCCTGTTGCTACTTCCATGCTGCCTTCTTCGGTTTCGCTAATTACCACCGTTTTTATTTTTAAACTTGAATTGACGCTATACCAAGCAAACATTTTTTTACCACTCGGATAGGTAAATTCAACCTTATAGGCATCCTTTCCTTCAACAATGTCAATACCTAATAAATTGGCTTGCATTCCTAAGGCAGCAAAATCTGCTTCGTAGGCGATAGAAGCATCTACCTTGGCATCTTTTACTTCTTTATCATTAAGAGTTGCATCGCCTTGCATGCCTTGAGTTTTACCTGTAGTGCCATCAAATATATCTTTTTGTAAAGGCGAGCCACCCATCGTTAATAATTGGAATGATTTGTTTGGGAACTTATTAACTTGTAAAACTTCAATTACACCAAATTGACTGGTAATTTTACCTGTTAAAGTGGCATCTTTAATTTTAGCAATGGCATCTTTCCCACCAATGGCTTTTACAAAATTATCCATTACAGTTTGAGTAGTAACTCCTTCGCCTGCTGATTTTAATTCAGCTGCAGGATATCCAAAAGCATCTAAAAATGTAATCTTTTTGTCAGTATCATATTTCATAATTTTCTTTTCGATTGCCGCTCTATCCCCTACAATTACAATATGATAATTAAATGGAAGAACATATTTAGCCGCCGCTGCATTCACATCTTCGATGGTAACAGCATTTAAGTTGGTTAAATAATTCTCATAATAATCTTTTGGCAACTTGTACATATCGATGTTAATGGCAAAACGAGCAACCGTTTGTGGATCCTCTAAACCAATAGCAAATGAACCAGTAAGTTCATTTTTTGCTGATTGTAATTCGTCAGCGGTAACTCCTCCTGTTGCAATTTTGTTGAATTCTGAAATAAATTGGTAGATAGCACTATCGGTTACTTCAGTTCTCACGTCAGCAGATGCAGTGAACAAGGCAACATTTTCATCAGCACTAATGGAGCTATAAGCGCCATAGGTGTATCCATGTTTCTCTCTTAAATTCATAAACAATCTACCAGTAGCTCCACCACCTAAAATATTATTAAGTAAGCGTAATTTTAAATAATCCGCACCACCCACATTATTTTGTACAGGATATACAAATCTTAATGTAGATTGTTTACTACCTGCACGATCACTCATGGTAATCTCTGGATTAGCAGGAGGGGTAGGATTGGTAAGTTTAATTTTGGTAGGAGTTCCTTTAACCCAAGTTCCAAAATATTTCTCAACGAGTGGTTGTGCTTCAGCCTTGGTAATATCACCAACAATGGCCAAGTAGGAAATATTTGGCATAAAGTTTTTGGCATAATAATCCTTCAAATCTTGTAAGGTAATATTGGATAGGGTGCTATCGGTTTCAATATCTCCATAAGGATGATTTTTGCCATAAACAGCACGAGCAGTTAAATTACCAGCAATAGCTCCTGCATCAGTTCTATTGCTTTCCAATGCATCTTTACTGCGTTTTATAACCTTGTCAAATTCGTCTTGAGGAAACGATGGATGAAGAATAATATCCGACATGATATCTAACAACTTTTCGTTGTTTTTCTTCAAAACACTTCCATAAATTCCACCAGCATTAGGGAATACACTAGCCCCAATCATGTCAGATTCTTCATCAATTTGAGCTTTAGTTCTATTGGTAGTACCTCTGCCCAACATTTCGCCAAAGGCGCTTACATAACCGGCTTTATTACCTTCCAAAGTAGGATCTGCATCAATTACCAAGTTATAGGATACTTTAGGTAGTTTATGATTTTCAACAACAATTACTTTAAGTCCATTCTTTAAAGTAAACGATTCATACTTTCCTAAAGTTATTTTAGGCGCAGGACCAGGAAGTGGAGCTTTGGTTCTATCAACCTGTGCATAGCTGGCAACAACGAATAACGTAACTACCGTGCTTATTATAAATTTTTTCATACGATATATATTTAATAACATCTGTTCTTTAATTATTTTTTACCAGGTAAATAAAATAATACTACTCTGTTTTCTTTTACCAAGTATTGGTTGGCAACTCTTTTGATATCATCCTTGGTTACCTTCATATAGTTTTCTAGTTCAGTATTTACCAATCCAGTATTTTTATTGAACAAATATGCATTGGATAAATTAGTAGCAACTCCTTGCACCCCTTCATTGGCACTAACAGATTGAGTTTCCATTTGATTCCTAATTTTGGTAAATTCAGATTCACTGATCAAATCATTTTTTATTTTATCTACTTCCACTTGCATCAGTTTATCCATTTCATTTACATTTACTCCTGCACTAACAATGGCGGCAGTAATAAATAGGCCAGCATCTTCTAAAGCATATGAAAAAGAGAACGCTTGCAATGCTTTTTGCTGATTGTCTACCAATTCTTTATTCATTCTTGAACTAGCACCTCCGCTTAAAACAGAGCTCATCATTTGCAAAGCATAATAATCAGGAGATGTCATAGATGGAATTCTATAAGCATAAATAACTGCAGGTAATTGAATAAATTCATCAAAAACGGAATCCCTTACTTCTTTTCCTAAAGCAGGTTCCATGCTCGATTGTGGTCTTGGAATTTCTTTAGTTCCTTTCGGAATATCTTTAAAATATTTATCAATTAAAAGTTTGGTATTGGCGGTATTAATATCACCGGTGATTGTTAGCACGGCATTATTAGGAACATAAAACGTTTTATAGAAATCAATAAATTCGCTTAAAGCAGCTGCATTTAAGTGTTCCATGCTTCCTATGGGAGCCCAACGATAAGGGTGAACATTAAAGGCACGAACGAAGATTTCAGAGATAAATCTTCCATAAGGTTGATTGTCTACTCTTAATCTTTTCTCCTCTTTAACTACTTCACGTTGAGTATTAACACCTATGTCTTCCACTTTCGCATGCATCATTCTCTCCGACTCCAACCAAAGTCCTAATTCTAATTGGTTACTTGGGAGTACTTCGTAATAGAATGTTTGATCTTGAGTGGTATATGCATTATTATCCCCACCCGCATTGCTAATGTATTTAAAGAATTCACCTCTTTTAATATTATCCGAACCTTCAAACATTAGATGTTCAAAGAAGTGAGCAAATCCTGTTCTTTCCGGATTCTCATTTTTCGATCCTACATGATAATTAACTGTAACAGCTACTAAAGGAACCGAATGATCTTCATGAAGGATAACATGCATGCCATTGGCCATATCATATTCTTCAAATTTTATTTGTGGACTCTGGGCAATTAAACCACTTAGGCTAATGCTCCCTATAAATCCAACGGCTAAGAGATGTTTATTCATTGATTATTAGTTTTAAGTGAACAAAGTTAATATTGTAGGCATTTATTGCAATTGAATTTGGTAAATAGCCTTTTCCAATTTCATGTTTTTTCAAGGTTAAAGCCCTCGAATGCAAATCTTAGACCATTATTTTCGCTACTAATCCCTTACAACCCACATTTCTTCTGCATAAAAGCCATTAAAGGTTAAAAAAACTGAAAAGGCTGGCAGGCCCCCGTTCAGCCATAGCTAAGTCTGGCTGGTGCCAGCCCAAGCTATGACAGTCCGGGTCGGGCTGTTCAGTGGTTTCGTAGCAGCAAGCTGGCATATTGCCGGCTTGCTGCTACACCGCCTTTTGCGGTCCCTTACCATCCCTGCCTGATATTATAGAAATATGCATCCCCTCCTTATTTTTTCCATCTTCCCAATAATTAATGTAAATTTGAACTTCATGAAAAAAGTTGGATTATCCTTGATAATAATTCTTTCGTGCATAGCCATGATAAAGGCCCAATGGGTTAATTTAGCCAGCCCAACCACCACCAATTTATATGCTACCTATTTTTCTAATTATGATACGGGTTATGCTGTTGGAGGAAACATTAACTCGTCGTTATTTTTAAAAACAACTAATGGGGGTGCTGATTGGAATGTAATAACTAATACACAAACGAAGTGGATTTACGACGTAGTGTTTATCAATGATTCGGTAGGTGTAGCATGTGGATATGAAGGGGCTATTTATAAAACAACCGATGCAGGACTTACTTGGGAGGCAAAACCTTCACAAACAATTGCTTGGTTATATTCCATTACCAAGAAACCCGACGGTACTTTGTTTGCAGTGGGTCAAGATGGTATATTAATTAAATCGATCAATCAGGGAGATAATTGGACCCCCGCTGTTAGCAGCACCATACAAACCATGTTGGATATTCAGTTCTACGATAATAATATTGGCGCCGCCGTGGGATACGCTGGCGAAATGATTTATACAACAGACGGTGGAAATAACTGGGGAGTAAGATTAATGGGTACTCCTATAAGTATGACGGGTCTTTGGATACTTTCACCCGATACCCTTGTTATCTGTGGTATGCAAGGGAAAGTATATACAACCTTTAATGCAGGTTTAAATTTCACATATTCAACCCTATGTCCCAACGATTTTAATGCAGTATATTTTGCTGATGGGTTAAATGGTCACCTGGCCGGTAATCAAAAAATATTTGAGACAACCAATGGAGGCAACAGTTGGGTAGAGGTACTTCCATATCCTGCGGGTTCGGGCATGAGGGATATTCATATTTCTTCGGATAATCGGGTTATGTATGCTGTTGGTTCAGATGGAAGTATTATCAAAAACATTAATACCATAGGTGTAGATGAGAATGAAATGTTAGCATTGGAAATACTTGTTTATCCTAATCCAAGCGCCGATTTAATTCATATTCCATTGGTTGGTAGCTATCAGGTATATCTATATAACATGAAAGGAGCTCAAATACAATCAGCTTATTTTAATGAGGTAAATGAAGGATTTTTAGACGTTTCAAATTTGCCAGATGGTAAATATATTTTAGAAATTATCAAGGATCAAAAGTATAGTAGGTTAACGATCGTTATCAAAAATTAGATCAATTGAACTTAATTAATTAGCCCAACCAAATGAAAAAATTAAATCCATTATTCGTCATTTCAATCTTTGCCCTTGTTATATTTTTAGGCTCTTGCTCTACCAATCAATTTGCGGCAAGAAGGAATCATCAACCCAGGGTAAAAGTAGAGGCAATGGGTTCGGTGAACCAAACGGAATTGGTTAAAATAAACGATCATGTTGTCGTTCCTAAGGATTCGGTTCAACCGCAAGTTGCGGTGGTTAAGGACTTAAATAACAAGCCGGCATTAAAACCTAAAAATACCATCATGGAAACCATGATTGAGATCTTATTCCCCAAGAAAAAAGAGTTGTTTCTGCAATTGCTCAAGCCGGGAAAATTACCCAAAGCCAATAAAGTAAAAAAGACGGGAATGGATGATCATGAGATCACTGGTTTGGTTATTAGTTTATTGGCATTGGTGTTATCCATTACTTCATTATTTATGATAATTGGCATGGCAGGGGGTAATGTATGGGTTTATTTTGTAGTTGGAATGTTATTGGCTCTTATAGGAATGACCATTGGTTTTATTGCCAAGAAGGTTTTACCATGGAAAGGGTTTAGCATTGCCGCAGTAGCCGTGGCGATCTTCAGTATTGTATTAATGCTTATCTTCTTAATACTAATTACAGTATTTAGTATCGTATTTTAATTTCGACCAAAACTGTTTTTGGTAACTACTATTGCTTTCATCTGATTTAGGATAGAAAACAATCCAAAAAAGGTTCTGTTGATATATAGGATGTGACGGCTACCTCTGGCTGAACTAAACTTTTTTGCTTCCGGAGATCTACCTATTTCTTCTCCTTTTGCCATCATTTCCTGCATCATTTCATCATTACCAAAATCAAAAGAATCAGACAAAAAGGGTTCTCTTAAATAACCCATCATTAAACGAAAAATTTTTGCAAAAAACTCTTTTTCATCTTCTGCGGCATCTTCTTTTATAATTTCAAGATTGACTAATTTTTTTAACAGTACGTCTCTATCACTAAAGTTTTCTTCATCGAGCATGGCAAAATAATCTTCCCTGGTTTTGTCATTTACTTCTTTAATACATCCGAAGTCAATTACAGCCAATTTAAGGTCTTTGGTAATTAAGAAATTTCCAGGATGAGGGTCGGCATGAAGTATTTTTAAATCCGTCATTTGGAAATTATACAAATCCCACATGGCTTGGCCAATTTTATTTCTTTCGGCTTTCGAAGGATTGGTTTTAAGCCATTCTGTTATGGGTAAACCCTCAATCCAATCCATTACGATTACCTTATCAGAGCTTATAGCTGGGTAATATTCAGCAAATTCAAGATTCGGAATATGTTTACAAGCTTGAGAAAGTAATATGGAGTTTTTTAATTCTTGTTTATAATTGGCTTCCTCCAAGAGTTTCGATTGAACTTCATCAAAATAAGGTTTAATATCAGCCTCCTTTACCTTCATCAATCGCAATGCAAAAGGTTTAACCATTCGCAAATCAGAAATTATGCTATCGGCCACACCAGGATATTGAATTTTAACGGCCAACTTTTTGCCATTTTTAGTGGCAATGTGCACTTGTCCAATAGATGCTGCATTGGCAGCCTTTTCATCAAACGTATCAAAAATTTCCAAGGGTGCTTTACCCATTGTTTTTTTAAACGTATTGGTAATTAATGGGCCACTAAGAGGCGGCGCCTGATATTGTGCTTTTTGAAACTGATCGATATACTCTGTGGGAAGAGTTGATTTATCCATGCTTATGATCTGCGCCATTTTAAGTGCACTGCCTTTCATTTGGCTTAACGCCTGATAAATATCTTCAGCATTGGCTTGATCCAAATCACTTTTATCGGTTTCGGAGTTGAATGCTTTTTTTACATAATGTTTAATGTAGTTTCCACCAACCTTAGCCCCGGTAGAAACGATTTTTGAAGCCCTAGCTACTTTAGAGGTCGGAATTTTATCCTGTGAATTTTTAGAGCTCATATAAATGGGAATTATTTTTTAAACTGTTGAAAAAGAAATTTGCCTAATTCAAATCCACTATCAATGCCATTTCTTGATATAAGGTCCATGGTAAAGTTCACGGATCTTTCAATAAAACCATCCGTTTTTTCCATTTGATCGCTATGGTCGTTACACCAAAAATGGATTACCGAAATAGTTTGCATATATCCCCCATCTGCATATAATTTATGAAGACTAAACCTTTTAGCAATTTCACCTGAGTCAATACCAGCGTTCACCAACTCATTTAAATACTCGACAATCGGATTTTTTAGTCCCGCTATACGAGAGGTGGCAAACCACCTTTTATTATCAAAATAGAAACTTATAAAACTTCGCTGCTTCTTAAGCTCTTCCAATAAGGTAAAATGAAAGGCAAGTAACTTTTCCCGAATACTATAATTTTGATACGTTTCGTCGGCGTTTAGATTTTCCGCCGTTCTTTCAACCAGGCCTTTAAAGATGTAATTCTCAATGGCCGTGAAGCTCGAATAATATTTATAAAACTCCTCTTCTGATATGTCCAAGGTTTTGCTAAAAGCCGCGATACTTATTGGCTTTTTCCCAGTTGAATTGATGTGATCAATAAAATATTCCGGGATTTTCAATTCTAAGTTTTCTGTCATATAATGTTTATTACCGTCAAAGTTATGGTGGTTTGTATCAATCTTAGTATTAAAAATGTTTAAACAAATCCCCATCAAAAAAGTTTAGTAAGATTCTACTTTGCATACCTTATAAACAGACTTATTCCGTCATAATCTAAATAATGTTAATCCAATGATTAATGACAATTATTTTATGAAAGGTTTATTAACTCAATCCCTTAAAAATGCTACCTTTGCCCTTGCAAAATATGGCTAAGAAAGCAGAATTTATAGAAGTATACGGTGCACGTGAAAATAACCTAAAGGATATTGATGTTAAAATTCCCCGTAATCAGTTGGTGGTAATAACCGGCTTAAGTGGTAGTGGGAAAAGTTCATTAGCATTTGATACCATTTATGCCGAAGGCCAACGAAGATATGTAGAAAGTTTTTCTGCCTATGCCAGGCAGTTTTTGGGAGGCATGGAGCGGCCGGATGTGGATCGAATAAAAGGGTTGAGTCCAGTTGTTTCCATAGAACAGAAAACAACTAATAAAAATCCGCGAAGTACTGTAGGTACAATTACCGAAATTTACGATTTCTTACGTTTGTTATATGCAAGAGCCGGAGAGGCTTATTCATATAATACCGGTGAGAAAATGGTTAAATATACCGACGAACAAATTATTAAGATAATTGTAGAAGATTATCGCAAGAAGGAAATTCATTTATTAGCTCCAGTTGTTAAAGGTAGAAAGGGTCATTATAGGGAACTTTTCGAAAAGATTAGAAAACTAGGATACGTAAAGGCAAGGATTGATGGTGAAATAAAGGAGCTAAGTTATGGCCTAAAATTAGATCGATATAAAATTCATGATATTGAAATTCTTATCGATACCCTTGAAATTGAGGATGAAGATGATTCCCGATTAAAAAGATCTGTCCTCACAGCCCTTAAAGAAGGAAAAGGGGGGATGATGGCAGTAGATAAAAAAGGTAAGAACCCTCGACATTTAAGCAGGCATTTAATGTGCCCTACATCAGGTATCAGTTATGATGAACCTGCTCCTAATTTATTTTCATTTAATTCACCATATGGGGCTTGCACCAGATGTAGTGGATTGGGTACCGTTTTGGAAATTGATATTAAAAAAATTATTCCAGACCCCAAGAAAAGTATCAAGAAGGGGGGGATTATACCTTTAGGTTCTTATAAGGACAGTTGGATCTTCCGTCAAATTGAAGCTATTGGGAGGTTGCATGATTTTAAACTGGATGACCCTATTGAAGATATTGATGAAGATGCAATTAATATTTTATTGTATGGTACCTCCGAGGTGATGACCATCAAAGAAAAGGATGGATCTCAAACATCTATTGAGTTTGAAGGGATCGCCAATTTTATTAATAACCAATTGCAGGAAGAAGGTTCTAAGAATATCGAAAAATGGGCACATAGCTTTATGGATAGAATTAATTGTCCTGAATGCAATGGAACCAGGTTAAAGAAAGAGTCATTACATTTTAAAATGGATGGCAAAAATATCTCTGAGATATCTAATTATGATATTAACGAACTGCATTTATTTTTTAAGGATATTGAAAAACGACTAACCCCAACTCAAAATAAAATTGCTCACGAAGTTCTTAAGGAGATTAGAAAACGAATTGTTTTTTTATTGAATGTGGGTTTAGATTATTTGGCACTATCTAGGCCGACCAGAAGTTTAAGTGGGGGAGAGGCGCAACGGATTCGATTGGCAACTCAAATAGGTTCTCAACTAGTTGGGGTTTTATATATTCTAGATGAGCCAAGTATTGGTTTACATCAGCGCGATAATTCTAAATTAATTGATGCCCTCAAGCAATTAAGGGATATTGGAAATTCGGTTATTGTGGTGGAGCACGATAAGGATATGATGCTGGAAGCAGATTATATTGTGGATGTGGGACCCGGAGCAGGTGTGCATGGTGGAAGAATAATTGCTCAAGGCACACCTAAGGAATTTTTAAAACAAAACTCCGAAACGGCTAAATTCTTATCAGGTAAAAAAACCATTCCGGTGCCTACCAAACGCAGAAAGGGTAATGGTAGTATATTGGAAATATTGGGGGCATCAGGGCATAATTTGCAAAATGTTGACTTAAGTATTCCTTTAGGTAACTTAATTGTTGTTTCTGGGGTAAGTGGTAGTGGTAAATCCAGTTTAATTAATGAAACCTTATTTCCGACTCTTAATAAGATATTATATAAGGTAAGCGAAATGCATTCACTACCTTTTAAAAAGATTAAGGGATTTGAAGAGATTGATAAGATCATAAGAATAGATCAATCGCCAATTGGCAGAACACCCCGTTCTAATCCTGCCACCTATACGGGTGTGTTTACCGAAATTCGGTCATTGTTTGCGGAGTTACCCGAGGCAAAAATCAGAGGCTATAACCCTGGACGTTTTTCATTTAATGTAAAAGGAGGTCGTTGTGAAACTTGCGGTGGTGCAGGTTTAAAGGTGATAGAGATGAATTTTTTACCGGATGTTGAGGTGCTTTGCGAAACCTGTAATGGTAAAAGATATAACCGTGAAACCTTGGAAGTTCGATACCGTGGTAAATCAATTTCTGACGTGTTGAATATGACCATTGAACAAGCGGTTGATTTCTTTGAAACGAATCCATTTATCACACAAAAAATAAAAGTGTTAAGTGAAATTGGTTTGGGATATTTAACCCTCGGACAATCCTCCACCACCTTATCGGGAGGGGA
>JBEIQI010000160.1:0-7059 GCA_040376605.1 Flavobacteriales bacterium
TGAATAATTATATCTGACGGAAGTTTGGTGCTTAGTTGAACCTGATCCTTTATTTCAATTGTAATCTTGTATGTTTTACAACTTATAATGAATATTGAACTGATAATTAAAATGAATAGAAGTAAATGGTTTTTCATGCTTATTCAACTAGTTTTTTTTGCTGAATCTTTTGATCCAATAATTCTGAATACTTTCCTTTACCGGTTTTAGCTTTTTCCCATTCAACGATGGCCGCTGATGGATCGCCAGAGGCAAATAGAATATCTCCGTATAACTCTGATACTTTTGCAAAATCTCCACCACCCAAGTCAAGACAGGATTTAATTAAGTTGAGTGCCTCCGAGTTATTCTTCGATTTAAATTCAATAAGCGCCAGAACGTAAACAACTTCGTAGCTTCGTGGCTCAATGTTTTTAGCTCTGGAAGAAAGTTCACGTGCTTTAATAATGTCTTTTTTAATTAAGCATAAATATTCTGAATAGCTAATTAAAACAATGAGGTTATTGCCCTGTAATGAAAGGGCAGATTCGTAACCCGCATCCGCATCACTATATTTTTTTAATTGTGTATTGGTTTCAGCAATGCTTACTAAAAAGGCAATTTTTTGATTGATATCATTCACCACTAAATCCTTCCCGTTTTTATAAGAGGTAAGGGCTTCAGAATAATTATTTTTCATAAAATGAGCCAATCCATTAAAATAATAAAACATAGGCATGCTGGGGAATAACTCAATAGCTTTTGCACTTTGAATTTGTAATTGATTATAATTATCTTTTTCTAAATATAATTGAAGGAGCTGTTCCCAAACAGGATATTTGTCGCCTTGCAATTCAACTACCTTTTCGAACGATAGAATGGCTTCATCAATTTTTTCGTCTCTCAATAAAAAGTCGCCATTCATCGACCAAACCTTAGGTTCGGTAGGGTGCACCTCTAAAAGTATTCCCATTAGTTCATTGGCCTCAGTTTTGCGTTGAGCATTGTTAGCGGATAAATCATAATAACTCAACATGATTTTAATTTTGTTATCCACTTCCACCTCAGGATTGTAAAATGCTAGCTTAATATATTCGTATGCTTTCTCATTTTGATTATTTTCCTGATAATAATTAGCCATGGCCAAGTGGATAATTGGATTGGTAGGATCTAGGTCCAACACTTTTTGAAACATATCCATTGCCTTTTCTTTTTTCTTGATGGTTAAATAAAATTCGGCAAACATCCCATAATATTCAGGTTCGTTTGGATATTTTTCAATCAAGGTTTGCATTTCTTTTTCAGCAGCATCATATTTACCTTGAGCTAGGTACAATTTTTGTTTTTGCAGAATGATTTCAGGAACTATTCCAAGCTTTTTCTCTAGCCTATTATAGATATCAATAGCACCTTTATATTGTTTTAAATAAATGAGGATATCGGCTTTTTCTAGCTGATAATCCTGATTATTAGGCTCAATTTTTAATAACTGATCATAAACCTTAGATGCTTGTTTTATTTTTCCGGTCTGAATCAATAAATCAGCATATTCTGCCAAAAACCATTTATTTTTTGGATCTAACTCTGCTGCTGTTTTAGCATAAACCACACCATTGTTAGGTTGTTTGGATGTATTGTAAATATTGCCTATTTCGTAATATGCCCCAGCATTTTTTGGGTCTTTGGCTATACAGGTAAGAAACAGATTGAGTGCTTCTTTGTAGTTCCCCAATAATTTTTGGGTGGTACCATCGTAATAATACGAAATTACCTCAACCTCTTTTGCGGTAAGAACTTTCGTTGTTTCTGCAGGCTCAACCTTGTTTTTATTTTTATTCTTTTGAGCAAAACCAGCACTCGATCCAATGCAAATGAGCATCAAACAAATTTTGGTTAGGTAAATGAGTTTTTGTTTCTGCATTTATTCTATGGTTGAATAATCACCTAAACTTAATTCCGATCCCTTTTGCTTATAAATAGCATTATTGCCAATCATTGAATTGGAGATCACAGAATTAATAATAGTGGTTTGGTTTTGGATAATAGAGTTGGTTATAATCGATTTCTCAACAATTGATCCTGCTCCAATGGAAACATGAGGTCCAATTACCGAATTGATTAATTGAACATCCGCACCAATATAACAAGGTTCTATAATAACGCTATTCGTATTTAAAATTTTCTGAGAAACCAGATTTTCTGTTTCTTTAACAATCTCTAAAATTCGTTGATTAGTATAAATCGTAGCATCTTTATTTCCACAATCCAACCATTCATTCACCTGTCCGGTAATAAATTTAGTACCTTTTTGCTTCATGTTTTCAAGGGCGTTCGTAAGCTGGTATTCGCCCTTTTCCATCACATCATTGTCAATTAGGTATTGTAATTCATTTTTTAAGTACAGTCCATCGTTAAAATAATAAATCCCAATAATGGCCAAATCAGTTATAAATTCCTTAGGTTTCTCAATAAATTCGGTAATTTCTCCTTCATTATTGAGCTTTACCACCCCAAACTGGCTGGGATTATCTACCCGGTGAACCCAGATAATGCCTTCTTGAGCCGTATCTAATTTAAAGTCGGCCGAAAATAAGGTATCTGCAAAAGCAACCACTACTTTCCCCTCCAATGCTTCTTGGGCACATAAGATGGCATGAGCAGTACCCAATGCTTCTTCCTGATAATAGATACTTCCTTTAGCCCCCACTTTTTCGGCAATATAAAGGAGTTTGGCTTCAATTTCAGTTCCAAAATCGCCAACAACAAAGGCAATTTCATCAATTTTCTCATTACAAACTTTGGCAATATCTTCAACAAGTCGTTGCACAATTGGTTTGCCTGCAATAGGAATAAGTGGTTTAGGTACGGTTAGCGTATGAGGTCTCATCCTCTTGCCCATTCCCGCCATTGGGATAATAATGTTCATCAAATAAGTATTCTGTAATTACAAAACTAATAAATACTTAACGATTTACGATTTCGACTGTATGTTTTAGTTTTAATTATCAATTATTGGGTGCCTAACCTGCTGTTCGCTATACTCCTCGGCTCGCCTCGGCTTAGCTCGAGCCGAGCCTGTGGGGTATCGCTTCCATCAGGGGCACTAGCCGAATTACATAAATATTGGGTCAATATTTAAACATGCGTACCTAAAAGCTATTTTTGTGATATGGAACAATTGCTCATTGTGGGAGGTGGATTGGCTGGTACGATATTAGCAGCTGAGGCTCATCATCGTGGAATTTCATTTCGATGGGTGATGAGTCCGAATATTCCAACGGCTTCCCTTGCAGCTTATGGTATGTGCAATCCGGTTCATTTTAAAAACAAGGTTCCTACCTGGCAGGCCGAAAAACTATTTAACCAGTCAAAATTATTTTTCGAAAGTTGGCAGGAGAGTGCAGACACTCGTTTTTACATGGACATGCCCGTTCATCATTTGGTGGTGGATGATGCAGAATTTATACAATGGCGTCAAAATGTAGAAAGCACCAGTTTATGGAAATTTACTACCGGTGAACCTCAAGACCAACTGCTGCCATTAGTTCAAAATATATATAGAGGGAGTATTTTAATTAATCATTCGTTTTTTGTTGACATCCCTGCTTTTATCCAACAAATCCAGCATCGATTAATCGACTTTATTGAATATGAGGAATTTGATTTTACCAGATTAGAGCATCAAGCTGAATCGGTAAACTACAGAGAAGGAATTTATGAAAGAATCATCTTCGCTGAAGGGTGTGCCGGTCATACAAATCCATATTTTAAACAAGTGCCATTTAATCCATGCAAAGGTCAAATATTGATCCTGGAAATTCCGGATTTGGCATTAAGCACAGCAATTCATAAAAAGGTGGTTTTGTTGCCTTTGGGGAATTCCCGATTTATTTGCGGAGCTACTTATGAATGGGATGATTTAGGCATTGAAACAACAGAAAGAGGCCGAGTAGAATTATTAACAGATCTTCAACTAATTTTGGGATCCCAATTTAGTTTAAAAGTAATTGACCAAAAAGCTGGGGTGAGGCCTACAATATCTGATAGGCGACCTGTAGTAGGATGGCATCCTGTTTTACCAAATATTGGTATTCTTAATGGTTTTGGCACACGGGGATTGCTAGTAGGGCCGGCCTGTGCATCCAACCTATTAAACAGTTGGCAAAAAGGTGAGCCTATAATGGACGACTGGAATGTACATCGGTTTAAAAAAAGGATACTAAAAAATAGCTAGATTAAAATGCTAATAAGTTCCTTATTTTATTCAACCTTATTCATGGATTTGTACTAATTTTGTACAGCCATCAATCATGAAAAAAAGCATCCTCGTTTTGTTATTATTTTTTGCTTGGTTCACTCATACAACTTATGCAGTGAAGAACGTGCTTATTTTGGGTGACTCTCATTTTGTTGGCCATTTTGGAGAGTACGTTCACAAAAATTTACATGATATCAATAAATATGATGTATTATCGGTTGCCATTTCAGGAGCCGGCAGTAAACATTATACACTGACTTTAAAGAATTTTTGCTGTGGTTATAAAATTAGGTACAGTTGTGCTGGCGATATTCCGCTAGATGCTAAAAAATCACCCATCGCTATTTTAGAAAAATCTTCCACAGGCAGCAATGAGCTAATTGGTAAAAATTGGAAAGGTAAGTTACCTGAGATGCTGAAGGATTGGATGCCAGATATTGTTGTTTTTTCGCTTGGCAGTAATAATGTAAATTCTCATCAAGGATTGGTAGATATAATCCGAAGTTATCATGCAGAAATTCCAATTATTTGGATAGGCCCCTTTAAACGAAAAGGGAATCTTGAACGGTATAAGTTAATAGAGAAAACAATTAAGGATAATGCAAATATTCATTTGGTAAGAAGTGATGATATTTTAGGACACGATACCATTACCATGGCACATTATTATGGTAATACTGCAAAAAAATGGGCCAATAAGGTAACCGAACGAATGAAACCTATCTTGACTGAAACCTTAGGGGAATAATTTCTTATAGACAATGCCGCAACAAGTTCAACCCAAAACATTTGTATTTAGAGACTCCCTGCAGTTAGATACAATATGGTTGGATGTGGATGCTTTGCCGGCCAAGTTATTTAATCCTATCGACACCCCTGAATTGGTTTTATTTCATGTCGATTCAGCCATTGCTCACCAGGTAAACTGGAATCATGTTGATACCTTTTCGCTTCATCGAATGGGATTAAAAGATACCGCCTACCAGAAGTCATTTTTTAATACCTATTATTCCAAAGGGAAGGGAGGTGTGCCAGAAAAGTCAACCCATCCAACCGAACAACTTATTTTGTCATCTTCGGTTCTCATTATACTATTTGCCAGTTTTTCTATTTTATACACCACCTCAAAAGTTAGATTAGAACGATACTTCTTATCTATATTTAATACAAGGAGGTTTAAAGAATATATTACCGAGGAAGATCCAGGGTTTATCCCAACTATGCCTATTTTGTATTTATTACAATCATTATTGGTAGGAACCGTTATTTCCGCGTGGTTATTTTGGAACAATCCAGGTTTAAGTATAGGGGAATTAATCGGATTTACGGCTTTAGTGATTGGCGCATATGCCATGGTCCCACTTCTTAGAAATGGAATGATCATGTTGTTGGGTACTGTTTTTATGATTCAAAAGGATGCCCGAAAACATGTTTTTGTTTCCTATCTATCACATTCTTTGCTCTTTATGTTGGTTTTGCCACTTGCAATCCTCATGGCCATTCAAATACCATATCTGGAATCATTTTTTAACCTAGCACTATATAGCTGCTTTACTTTATCCATGGGCTACCAATTGTTCAAAATGATTCAAAATGCCCACTTGCCAGATGTTGGTGCTTTGCTTTACATTTTTTTATACTTTTGCACCTTGGAAATTCTGCCCTTGTTTTTGATATATAAAGTGGTCAGTATCTATGCTTAACATACTAAAAAAACTACCTAAATGAAGTTAAAGCGAATCTTGATCGGCCAACCAAAACCGGATTCTGATAAATCTCCTTGGCTAGATTTACCGGGTAAGCACAAAGTTACCTTGGATTTTAAACCATTTATTCATGTGGAGGGCATTTCAGCAGCTGAGTTCCGAAAACAAAAAATTGACATTTCTCATTATACATGTATCATACTTAATAGTAGAAATGCCGTTGACCATTATTTTAGGATGGCCAGCGAATTAAGATTTACCGTTCCAGAAAAAACAAAATATTTTTGTACCACAGAGGCTATAGCTTTATACCTTCAAAAATACATACAGTATCGTAAAAGAAAAATATTTTTTGCACAACAAAGTATTGATGAATTGGTGGAGCCAATAAGAAAAAACAGAGATGAGAAATTTTTATTTGTTTGCTCGGATAAGGCAACTGATAAAACCACCGCTTTAATGGAATCAAACAAAATTGATTTTACTCAAGCCATCTTCTATAAAACCGTAAGTAGTGATATGAAGTCGGTAGATGTGCCAGGTTATGAAATGATTATTTTCTTTAGCCCAAATGGTATACAATCATTATTTGAAAATTTCCCTGACTTTAAGCAAGGCAATATTAGAATTGGTCTTTTTGGCACTACTACTTATGCTGCTGCTAAATTAAGAGGATTGAGAGTTGATTTAGCTGCTCCACTTCCTAATGCTCCTTCTATGACCATGGCCTTGGATTTATATATTAAAGAGTTTAATGCAAAAAATGGAGAAGTTCAGCCTATGGTTAATTTCCCTGTTCCAGCTACTTCAGTAACAGCGGCTGTTAAACCTGCAGAAACTAAGGAAATTACTCCGGCTAAGGAAAAGGTAGCTACAAAAAAAATAGCTGTTAAAAAGGAAAAGCCTGCTCCAAAAGTTGCGGTGGTTAAAAAATCCACACCGGCAAAAAAGACTCCAGTAAAAAGTAAACCGATAAAAAAATCAGCAGCTAAAAAAGGGGTAACCACTAAAACTGTTGTTAAAAAATCAGCACCTAAAAAATCAGCACCTAAAAAATCAGCACCTAAAAAATCAGCACCTAAAAAATCAGCACCTAAAAAATCAGCACCTAAAAAA
>JBEIQI010000096.1:0-10175 GCA_040376605.1 Flavobacteriales bacterium
GTAAAGACTATATTCACTTCACTACCAGTGGGGCTAAAAAAATATCAGAGTTGTTTTATGAAGCCATCATGAACGATTATAATGAATATCGTTTGGAAAAACGTATTCGACAACTAAATGGTGACGAACCGGTTATTGAAACCGAAACCACCGATACCAATAATATTGAGGAAGAAAAAGTCGAAGCAAATACCGAAACGGCCTCTGGAGATAAAGGAAAGACACCCAAACAGGTAAAAAAAATAAAAATAAAAAAAGGTCAAAACCAATTGATTCATATTGTAAAACCAGGAGATACCCTTTGGGAAATAGCACAGAAATATAATGTTTCAATTGAATCTATAATGGTAGATAATGAGATGACCACCGATGCCATTAATGAAGGTCAACAATTAAAAATAATTCAGAAGAAAAAATAAGTTGAAGCGAATCCTTTACATATGGATATTTATCATAACCGGTGGAATAATAAATTCTAGCAAGGCTCAGCCGGTCTATGATTTTCCTTATGTAGTTCCTCAATATGAATTTATTAATTATGGTATTAATAAATTAAGTTTCCCGGCTGATAGTGTCTACATGGACAAGTTTTATAATAAAATGGATCAACTCATTTTTGATGGAGTGGGAAAAATTAATATCATTCATATTGGTGGGTCACATGTGCAGGCAGACATTGTTTCGGGTAGATTAAGAGAACGTTTGGCCACTTTTTATCCAGGCAATAAAGGAAGCAGAGGATTGATATTTCCCTATAAAGTAGCAGGTACCAACAACCCTGGAAATTATTTTGTTACCCATACCGGTAAATGGGAAGCCTGCAAAAATGTAGGTTATAAATCAACCTGCGAATTAGGTTTAACGGGTATGTCCATTACTACCAAAGATACTTCTTCATCCATTTCCATCTCGTTGAAAAAAGAAAATTATCCGGCCTATGATTTTAACCGAATTAGAATTTTTCATAAGGCCGATTCTAATCAGTTTAAGGTTAAATTAGGTTGGTTAGATTCAACCCAATATGAAGTTAAATACGACTTTGCCAAGGGAATAACAGATATCTATTTAAAAACCTATACGGCCGATATTCAAATTCTTTTCGAAAAAACCAACCCATCACAATGGTTCTATACCCTATATGGGATTCAATTAGAAAATGACGATGCGGGAATTACCTATCATTCGATTGGTGTAAATGGTGCAGGAACCTATTCGTATTTAAAATGTGCTTTATTCGAACAGCATATGGCTGAAATTAAGCCTGATTTAGTGATATTAGGAATCGGGATTAACGATGCCGCCGGCTCATCATTTGATGCAGGAACTTTTGAATTGAATTATGAAAAGATTTTAGAGAAAATTCATCGGGCATCACCTAATGCTGCCGTTATTTTTATTACCAACAACGATAGCTATAGAAAATATCGCAGGAAGTACTATGTAAATTATAATGCCACTGCAGTGAGAGAAAGAATGTTTAGTTTGGCCACCAAATACAATTTAGCCGTTTGGGATTTCTTTAGTATAATGGGAGGAATTGGCAGCATGGCCACCTGGCAAAAAAACTCATTGTCACAATCTGATAGAGTACATTTTACATCAGCCGGTTATAAATTAATGGGAGATCTATTATTTAATGCCATTTTGAGGAGTTACGAAAATCATATGAATGCTAAATACAATTAAAGGTAAATGCTTATAGGCCTATTTTTATTATTCTGCGGATTTGTTTTAATGACTGCCATTCTTATCAAAGAGAAATTTGGCAAATTATATGGCATTATCGCAGGTGTCCTTATGTCAGTCATTTCAGCAGTGGCCCTCTATTTATTAGGCGGTTTAAAAACAACCACGGCTGGGACCTATCTCGATCAAATTTTTGGATTTAAATCACCTTTATTATTTACCGAATTTTACTTCTGGGCCTTTTTCTTATTGGTGATGGTAATTTTTTCTACCGTACATAAAAGAAGACTCATGCGCAACACTTTTCTGTTTGCCATCAGTTTGTTCTTTTATTGGAAGACTTCCGGATTCTTTGTTGTACTGTTAATATTCTCCACCATCTTCGACTATAATGTGGGAATGAGGATGGAAAAAACAGAAACCAATTGGAAAAGAAAATTATTGTTGAGCTTAAGCATTCTGGTAAACCTGGGTATGTTGGTGTATTTTAAATATGCCTATTTCTTTACAGATGCCTATAATCAAGTATTCCTGGCAGATGTTCCTCCAGATCAAAAAATGCATGTGATTAATTGGTTTGCTAAATGGAGCAACGACCTGAGTCCGCATTTATATGAATTTATTAGAAGTATTTTTAATTGGAACAGTGGATTCAACGATTTTACGACCCATTATAAAATAGATACCATTTTATTGCCGGTGGGAGTTTCTTTTTTCACTTTTCAAACCATTAGTTATGCCGTAGATGTTTATCGAAAAGAACTTAAAGCGGTAAGGAATATTCTCGACTTCGGTTTTTTCGTTTCCTATTTCCCTCAATTAATTGCAGGTCCTATTGTAAGGGCTACAGATTTTGTTCCTCAAATTTATAAAGAACATAAACTCACTAAATTCGAATTCGGATTAGCCATTTTTTGGATTTTAAATGGTCTCATTAAAAAATTGGTATTAAGTGATTACCTGGCTGCCAATTTTATCGATCGGGTATTTGATTCTCCTGAAATATATGGAGGACTAGGAAATATTTTGGCCCTCCTACTCTATTCGCTTCAGGTATATGCCGATTTTAGTGGATATACAGATATTGCCATAGGTGTATCCTTATTAATTGGCTTCCGACTCCCCATGAATTTTAATTCGCCTTATAAATCAAAAAATGTGGCGGAATTTTGGAAACGTTGGCATATGTCCTTATCCAAATGGCTCCAAGATTATTTATACATTCCATTGGGAGGTAATAAAAGAGCCAGTTTCGGCTCCTTCTTCTGGCTGATTGTTATTTCTGCCTTTGTTTTAGTTATGCCTGGTTCACTAGGTCTGCTAAAAACACCGGCCACGTTATTGATATCCATTGCCATTTTAAGTTTTACCTTAATCATGCCGATGCTCCCCAAAATACCCAAGATTATTTTAGGAGTTATTATTGCCATATGTTTCTTGCTTCAATTCATGGTAAATATTTCTGCATTGAATTCCATTTTCAATACAGAAATCTTCCCATGGTATGTTTTATTATTGATTGCCATTTTGGGAAATATCATCTTCGCCATGGTATCTAAAAACAGAAAGAATACCATTACGACCAATATCAACCTCATGCTCACCATGGTTATAGGTGGCCTCTGGCATGGAGCCAGTTGGAACTTCTTAATATGGGGAGCTTTAAATGGGGCCGCATTGGTGGTCTATAAAGGATGGAAGAAAATTTCTCCTTACGAAAAATCGAATTTCTTTTTGGTGAATGCCTGGAAGATTCTTTTCACCTTTGTATTTATATCCTTTACCCGTTTATTTTTTAGGGCTGGAGATATTAAAAATACCAATGCTGGTATGGAAACGGTGAACAGGATGTGGAAACAAATTATTGGCAATTGGGATTGGAATGCCAATATGGCCTTATTATCCGGATACTGGAAAATTTGGATCGTTTTTGGAATAGGAATGATTATCCACTGGTTACCGGTAAGTGTTAAAGATTGGTATCGAACTACGTTTTCAAAGGCACCTATGGTAGCTCAAATTTTTGCGGTGGTTATGGTGGTATTTTTAGTCTATCAATCCATTACTGCCGGACTCCAAACTTTTATTTATTTCCAATTCTAAACATTCAACAATGGCAGAACCGGAAGAAGAATTTGATTTTGATAGCGACGATTCGTGGTACGAAGATGCCATGAATGCCCTGGATGCACCGGCGCATAATCATTCCATCATCTATTCGGAAGAGGAAATCGCAGAGTTGTCTGAATTGGATAAAATGATTATTCGATACAGAAATACTTTATTGGAAAATGGATTTGAATATATCGATTTGCAAAATGGAGATTATCTTCAGGAAGTAATTGGCCTTTCTGGGGTAATACATTCCCGTTTATGTAATTTCGTGTTGGCCTATAAAAAAGAAGAAAGTTATATCGTTATTTTCCAGTTGTATCAGCCAGATGAAACGATTGTATCTCCTATTGAGCTGGCAACCATGATTTATGTAAACAAGCATTTGGGGTCCTACCAATTCATAGAGTTTTATCAATTAGAAAATGAATTAGAGGAAGATCAAAAATCGCTCAATGGGATCAATATCAACTATGAGCTTGTATACAAAGAAAAGCCAAGCTTTGAGTTCTATAAATCGGATAATCTGGGGTTAAATAAAAAATACATAGAAAAAATAGAACCTAAAAATCCAAAAGTTTTTGAATTTTTAAATGAATATTTTATTGTAGAACTAGAAGAGCAATCGAAAATGGAAGATTATTTTGCCCTTTTAAAAGAGTTCGAATAAACTAATCAAACTGTTCCCATATAGAGATTATTATCTCCTTATATTTATCCTTCAAGATGGAATTTAACGGAGCCATAAAAAATGAATAAATATCATGTAAGCACCGAAATCATTATCCATGCTCCTATACAAAAAATATGGGAGGTAATGATTGATGTAAAAAAATACGGTGAATGGAATCGTTTTATTCGAAAAATTTCTGCAGATCAAGATATTCCAACTCCGGGAACGGCCATGAAGTTCGAGGTAGAATTCCCCAATAAAAGCAAAGCAACCTCTGGTGAACTGGTTAAGTTATTAGAACCACCCGGAGTTAAAGAGGGTAAAACTACTGCACAATGGGTTTATGATTTTACCGGTCCGTTGCATAACATAGGAATGGTAAGAGCCAGCAGAGTTCAATTGCTCACGGCTATAGATGCAAATACGACTCATTATTATACTTGCGAAAAATTTAGGGGATGGGGTAAAATATTTCTTCCTTTAAAAAATGTTCGATCTGGATTTATCCTTCATGCCGAAGACCTAAAAAAGGTATGTGAACTAAAAGGAAACGGTGTTTAGCTTCAATACAAGCTGTAATTCTCCCTGCCATTAAAGCCTAATATTACATTTACTGTAACTCAATATTTTCAAATCGGTATTTAACCACACCTTTTTCGGTAGTGTCAGCCAAATTCCAAACGTTGGCCTCGAAAACACCGGAAAGTTTTCCGCTACCATCAATATTGGTTATATTTAATAATGCAAAACCATAAGGATTGGCAACAAAATTCTTGATAAACGGATCTTGATCATCCCCCACATATCTTTTTACCCAAAAGGTAAATTTCCTTTCGCCACTATTGGTAAGAAAATCATAATAGGTATAAGTTCCGGTTTCCATTCCCATGGATCCGGTAGAATTTACTAAAGTAATATTTACTGTGGTCCACGGTCCGGTAGTTCCGGGACCCGCGGGATAAGAACCTTGAATATTAAAGGCATTATAAGTATTTACCGTATCAAAATTCCATCGGGCATAGGTGGCTTCTCGGCCTTCATTATCGAAGCAAACATAAGAACCGGTGGTACTATCACAATCCACTACTTTTTCTTTAGGAGCACATGAAGCTAATACCAAAAGGATACCGCCTACTATGAAACTGAATTTTTTCATCTTCATCATTCATCAAATTTCTATAAAATAGATGAGAAATACAAGGAGTAAGTTGCTTTTGTAATGACGGAGAATATTCTCGGCATATCAACAAACTATTGGAGAATTTAACTTGGCAAAATGCTAATAGCTTTCTTTCTCCGATGGAAAATCTCCACTCTTTACATCATCAATATATTCTTTTACGGCTTTAGTCATCTCCTCGTGAAGGTTGAGATAGGTACGTAAAAATCGTGGTTTAAATTCGTAGTTGATACCTAACATATCATGGGTAACCAATACTTGTCCATCAACCCCACCACCAGCTCCAATGCCGATTACCGGAATTTGAACGGATTGTGCCACCTCGGCTGCTAAATCGGCAGGAATTTTTTCTAATACCAAGGCAAAACAACCCAATTCTTCTAACAACAAAGCATCCTTTTTTAATTTTTCTGCCTCATCATTTTCAGTGGCCCTTACGGCATAGGTTCCAAACTTATAGATACTTTGTGGGGTCAAACCTAAATGTCCCATTACTGGAATCCCAGCAGTTAGAATCCGAATAATGGATTCCGATATTTCTGATCCACCCTCCATTTTTACAGCATGCCCCCCTGTTTCTTTCATAATTCGGATGGCACTTCTCAAAGCCTCGCTGCTATTGGCTTGGTAAGATCCGAAAGGAAGGTCAACCACTACCAAAGATCTTTCAACTCCTCGAATAACACTGCTGGCATGATAAATCATATTATCCAATGTAATTGGTAAGGTGGTTTCATGGCCCGCCATCACATTAGAGGCAGAATCCCCTACCAATAAAACATCAATGCCGGCGGCATCCAAAATTCTCGCCATGCTATAATCGTAGGCAGTAAGCATGGAGATTTTAATTCCATTCTTTTTCATTTCAATCAGGCTTCGGGTGGTTACCTTCTTTACCTCTTTGTGTACAGACATATGGCTAAATTATGGCAGTAAATATAAAGGATAAATATATAGGTTGTGAGTTTTCAACCAAAACCCATGATGCCCATGAAGGATAATTCCGATAAACAGGGCATTTTGTCAATTCGGTTTTATAAATGAAAGCATTATCTTTACCACATTATTTAAAATTACTCATGAGAAAAAGCCTATTAGGTATTATTGCAGCTCTATTGATCCTTTCATCTTGTAGCGAAGATGTAGATTTAACAGCCCCTTATAAAGATATTACGGTAGCTTACGGTTTATTAGATGCAGATCAGGATACGCATTGGGTAAGAATACAAAAAGCTTTTTTGGGTGATGACAATGCTTTGCTGTATTCAGTCATTCCAGATAGTTTATATTATCCGGCTAGTTTAGATGCCTGGATCTTGGTATATAACGCCTCCAGCGTAAAGGTCGACTCATTTCATCTAGAAAGAATGGTAAATGCTGCTGTAAAGGATAGTGGAATTTTTGCTGCCTATAACAATGTTTTATATAGAGGTATTAAACCCTTGAATGTTAGTTATACCTATAAGCTCTTTATCAAAAAACCCAATGGAGATACTACCAGCAGTGAAACCATCATAACCAATGATGTTACCATGGCATATCCGCCTAATTCATCTACCCCATTAGATTGGGAACCGGTTACCATTGGTCAAAGCAAATTAATTACGTTTAGATGGGTGAAAGATCCTAATTCTTATGCTTACCAACTAGGCTTGAAATTTAATTATCAAGAATGGAAGGATGGAACTCCAGCCGATATCACCGATACCAGTTTTACCTATTTCTGGCCCATATTCAGACCCATTGCAGATTTCTCTTGTTTTGGTAATCAGGTATGTTACGATGTTACCAAGGAGCAGTTTTATGACATGATCGTAAATAATATAGAAGAAGATTTGCCTAGCACCACTCCTGGAGAATTTAGGTATCGGAAGTTTATTTCTATTGATATGGTTGTATTACAGGCATCAGAAGAACTGTACAATTATATCACTATTAATGCGCCATCATTAAGTTATGTTCAAAAGGTTACGGCCTATACCAATATTGTAAATGGTCTTGGCATCTTTGCTTCACGAACTACGGGAGGTACCAATAATTTGATATTGGATACCCAAACTAGCGATTCTTTAAGGTTAGGTCAGTACACCAATCAGCTTAATTTCCAGCCTTAAGCCCCCTCTCTTTACGGCAATTCTGTCAGTTTAATCTGACATAATGGATGAGTAATCCTTCAAATTATGTCAATTTGATAGGAATAAAGACCATTTTGGCCATCGGCACAAAGGTTGATAAATGAAAGTGGCTGAAAGTTTATAGTGAATCGTTTAAAGTTAACATCAACAACCTTAAACCTCCTACTTTAAACCTTCAACATTTAACTTAAAACAATAAACTTATTCAATTTATTATGGGAAAAATAATAGGTATAGATTTAGGAACTACCAACTCGTGTGTTTCGGTAATGGAAGGAAACCAACCGGTGGTAATTGCTAACAGTGAGGGAAAACGTACCACCCCATCTATCGTGGCTTTTTTAGACAACGGAGAACGTAAAGTGGGAGATCCTGCCAAGCGTCAGGCTATTGCCAATCCTAAAAAAACCATTTATTCAATTAAACGATTCATGGGTGGAAGCTTCAGTGAAACTGAAAAAGAAGCAAGCCGCGTTCCATACGAAATCGTAAAAGGTGAAAATAATACCCCAAGAGTTAAAATAGACGATAGGTTATATACCCCTCAAGAAATATCGGCCATGGTACTTCAAAAAATGAAGCAAACCGCCGAAGATTATTTAGGAACCACCGTTACGGAGGCCGTTATTACCGTGCCTGCATATTTTAATGATTCACAACGTCAGGCTACCAAAGAAGCCGGAGAAATAGCAGGATTAACCGTAAAAAGAATTATTAATGAGCCTACTGCTGCTGCACTAGCTTATGGATTAGATAAAAAAGGAGCAGACTCTAAAATAGTGGTATTCGACTTAGGTGGAGGTACCCATGACGTTTCTGTTTTGGATTTGGGTGATGGTGTTTTCGAGGTGAAATCAACCGATGGAGATACTCACTTAGGTGGAGATGATTTTGACCATGCAATTATCGATTGGTTAGCGGATGAATTTAAAAATCAGGAAGGAATCGACTTAAGACAAGATCCCATTGCTTTGCAACGTTTAAAAGATGCAGCTGAAAATGCCAAAATAGAATTATCATTATCACCACAAACCGAAATCAACTTACCATATATTACCATGGTAAATAATGTACCGAAGTTTTTGGTAAAAACATTAACCCGTGCAAAGTTTGAACAAATGGTTGAACCATTAATCAAACGTGCCATTGATCCTTGTAAAACGGCCCTGAAAAATGCAGGTTATACCGTAAATGATATTGATGAAGTTATATTAGTTGGAGGTTCCACAAGAATTCCAGCCATTCAAAAAGCGGTAGAGGATTTCTTCGGAAAAGCGCCTAGCAAAGGAGTTAATCCAGATGAAGTAGTGGCTATTGGAGCAGCTATTCAAGGAGGTGTTTTAGCAGGAGATGTGAAAGATGTATTGTTGTTGGATGTTACTCCACTGTCATTAGGAATCGAAACTTATGGAGGTGTATTCACTAAATTAATTGATGCGAATACAACCATTCCAAGTAAAAAATCAGAAACCTTTAGCACGGCGAGTGATAATCAACCATCGGTAGAGATTCATGTATTGCAAGGTGAAAGAGCCATGGCTAAAGATAACCGTACCATTGGTAAGTTTCACTTAAGTGATTTACCACCTGCACCAAGAGGAGTTCCTCAAATTGAAGTAACTTTTGATATTGATGCAAATGGTATCATCAGCGTTTCTGCAAAAGATAAAGGAACCGGAAAAGAACAAAAAATTCGAATTGAATCTTCAAGTGGATTGAGCAAAGAGGAAATCGAAAAAATGAAACGCGATGCAGAGGCCAATGCCGAAGCAGATGCAAAAGCAAAAGAAACCGTAGAAAAATTAAATCTTGCTGATAACTTAATTTTCCAAACAGAAAAAAGTTTGAAAGAATACGGAGATAAGATTTCTGCAGATAAAAAAACAGAAATAGAAGCTGCATTAGCTGAAGTAAAAACAGCTCATCAGGCTCAGGATATGGCATCATTAGATACTGCAATGGAAAAACTCAATACTGTATTCCAAGCGGCTTCGCAAGAGATGTATGCCAATTCAAATAATACTGGCTCGGAAACAGAAGGAGATGCTAACCATAATGAAACCAAAAAGAATGGTGATTCTGAAGTAACCGATGTTGATTACGAAGAAGTAAAATAGTATTTTTTCATAGATAGGTTGGTTTAGTAGAGGCTGTCTGGTAACGGATGGCCTTTATTATTTATTGCCCACCTGCGAAAAAATAAATATTTCAAACTCGGTTAAACACAACCCATATCTCATGGTCTTAAATACAAATCACATGAGTTATGAAAAGATATCTTTCAATTCCAGCCATGGCAGCAGTAATTCTAACTTCTTGTAATAAACAAGAAGATTTGGGTGCCCCTCAAGACGCTTCAAAAGCGGAATTTTTCTTTAACGATGTAAAC
>JBEIQI010000345.1:0-2389 GCA_040376605.1 Flavobacteriales bacterium
ATGATTACTTTCCAAATCTCCAATGCCAGTGGAACCAATTTTGCGTATCCACAGGTAAAATTAATTCCATTAAATCCATTGCCTTCCGGAATGTCACTTAATACTATTAATCCCGATTGGGCGGTATTTGCCTCTTCATGGAATATGGGAGATTCTTCCCAAGTGGAAATCTACTATGATATCAATTCGGCCATTGCACCTAATTATACCGTGGACTTACTTTTATCTGCTACTAACTTTATGCCATTGAGTATCGATTCATGTGTATTTACGGATACCATTCGGATCAATTTAAATCCCATAGGGACCGCTTCATTTGACCCCTTAGAAGATATTACTATGAATATTTATCCTAATCCGGCTACCGATTTTATTTCCGTTCAATTTGATAATGATGTGCAGGAATATTGGTTGGATGTTTATACCATGCAAGGAGAATTGTTGAGATCCATTTTCATCCAATCATCACTTCAACTTGATGTGAGTTCATGGCCCAATGGAATGTATGTAATGAGAAACCGAGGAGGAATGATTTCTCGGAAATTAATGATACAACATTAAAAGAAGATATAAAAATAGGATAGGTTGTGATATTGGCTTCCTGGGTAATATTCGGAGGAATGAAAAAATGATTATTTCCATTGTTTAGTTACCGAAGAATAGGTTTTGGATTCACCTACTTCTAATCCATACCAAACAATATAGGATGTATCGGTTTGTTTTAAATAATAGATGGGACCTTCTTCTTTTTCTTGCATACCCAATTCGCTAATACTTTGCGGTAATTGATGATGGGTATTTTGGTAAGATTCAACTTTTTTTATCAATTCATTCCCCAACTTTTGTTTGTTGGGAGTGCATGCCAATAAACAGCTCATTCCGATTATTATTAGGAGGGATCGTTTATTTCGCATTTGATGCAGTAAGTGAATACTTAATTTCATGAAGATAAATGTAGGGATTTTGTTGATTGGTCAATAATTATATCCTTATCATTGGATCAATAAAAAGAGTTAAACCTATTTGGAACTTCAAAATTTTTTGATGTATCTTTGCAGAGTGAATACTTACTTACTTTTTTCTTTATGAAAAATGAACTATCGGAAAGGCAGCGGGAAATCATCGAAGTATCCGGAAAAATACTCCTTCATAAGGGGATTAAAGGGCTCACCACCAAGACCCTGGCTCAGGAAATGGGATTTACAGAAAGTGCTATCTACCGTCATTTTAAAACCAAGGAGGATATCATTGTTCACCTGCTCAATGTGCTGTATCAAGATATCGAAATTCGATTAAGTGAAATTGCCAAAAAAAATGAACCAGCCCGCGAAAAGTTGAAGCTCGTATTTATGAGTCAGTATAAATTTTTCAAACAAAACCCACATTTTATCATTGCCATCCTCTCGGAAGGTTTGTTTGATGAATCCAAGAAAATTCATAATGCCGTCATGAAAATTATTGGATTCAAATCCGGTCTCCTTCATCAGATTATTGAAGAAGGTCACAATGCCCATGAGTTTACTAAAACCATTGATCAGGAAGATTTGGTGCATATCCTCATGGGTACTTTCCGCCTCCAATTGCTGAAATGGAAATTCAGTAAATTTAGCATTGACCTTGAAAAAGAAGGGAACAAAAAAACAGCCAGTATTATTCAATTAATAAGCCGTACATAACATGAAACGCATCATCAAACATAGCTTATACCTCATTCCATTGGTCCTTCTTTCCTGTGGTTCGAAGAAGGGAATTAAACCCGAACTAAAAGATGTAAAAGAACTTATTTTTGCATCCGGTGTGATTAATTGGGATGATGCCTATAACCTTACAGCCCAAACTGATGGTATTTTAACCTCCGTAAACTTCGATATTGGTGATACCGTTTCCCAAGGTACCCTTATGGCTACCATTGATAATAAATCGAATCTTATCAATACCCAATCGGCCAAACAATTATTAGGTATCAGTGCACAAAATATATCTGCAGATGCCCCTGCGTTGAAGCAGCTTGAACAAAATATTTTATCGGCCGAAAATAAATATAACCAGGATAAAACCCAGGCCGATAGATTAACTTCACTCATTAAAATCAATGCGGTTTCGCAAGTAGAATATGAAAACGGAAAGCTGGCGGCCGAAAATTCTTTGGCTCAACTCAATGCCCTTAAAAATCAATATCAATCCTTATTGTTACAGGCCCAACAACAATACATTAATTCGAACAACCAATTAAAGAACAGCGAGGTGGTACTGGCATACAATCAATTGATTGCCCCACAAGGTGGAACGGTGATTAAACAACTCAAATCAAATGGCGATTATGTTCGCAAAGGGGATATCATTGCCATCATTGCCAATCCAAATAATGTAGAAGCGGTGCTCAATGTGG
>JBEIQI010000361.1:0-2112 GCA_040376605.1 Flavobacteriales bacterium
AGTCAGACCAAAACCAAATTAGGATCCACTCATATGAGTGCCGATGGGTTAACCATTCGACAGTTCATGAATGATTTTATTGGTCGCGAATTAAATAATTACCTGCATAAAAATCCAGAAGCTGCCGAGCAGTTAAGGATTCGGATTATGGCCAGTGAAAGAGAACGAAAAGATCTGGCAGGTATTAAGAAGTTAGCCCGCGACAGAGCTAAAAAAGCGGCCGTACATAACAAAAAATTACGTGACTGTCGTACCCACTTGACCGATAAGCATGCCGATAAAATAAACAGTACTTTATTTATTACCGAGGGGGATTCGGCCAGTGGTAGTATTACTAAAGCCCGTGATGTAAATACTCAGGCAGTATTCAGTTTAAAGGGAAAACCTCTAAATGTTTACGGCTTGACTAAAAAAATAGTATACGAAAATGAGGAATTCAATCTCTTACAGCATGCTTTAGACATAGAAGATGGGATTGAGACCCTCCGCTACAACAATATTGTAATAGCTACCGATGCTGATGTGGATGGTATGCATATTCGCCTATTGCTAATCACATTCTTCCTCCAATTCTTCCCGGATGTTGTTAAAGGAGGCCATCTATATATTTTACAAACACCTTTATTTAGGGTCCGGAATAAAAAGGAGACTTTTTATTGCTATGATGATATAGAGCGTCAAAAAGCCATACAGAAATTAGGTAAATCGGCAGAAATAACCCGATTTAAGGGATTGGGTGAGATATCTCCTGACGAGTTCCGTCAGTTTATTAATAAGGACATTCGTTTGGAACCTGTAGAGCATAGTAACGATGGGGTTATTAAACAGTTATTAGGATTCTATATGGGTAAAAATACACCCGAACGTCAGGATTTTATTATTCAAAACCTGAAAATAGAAATTGATTTATTAGCTGCTGAGGCAGAGGCGGTTGCTTAATGTTTGAACTAGTTGAAAAAAGGCATCTGCTTGGGATTGTATTTTTTTTGATCCTTTTGCAGCCAATTTATCTTCAAAATCAAAATTTGGTATTGGGTTCGGTAACCCATACTATTCCTCCATATACCGATTATTGGAATTACGATAAAGAGCGTTTACCGCTATCAATTATTACCACAACACGTGATTCTTCTGCAACCATTATGTTCTACTCATTTATTCGTGATCAAAATCAAGCCCTAAAACTAACTGAAGTAAAGGATGTGAATTTGGACATTATTTATTATTTTAAATACTACTATAATACCGCAAATGAACTTTTTAAAATTGAAAAGTTTTCAGACATGGATTATGATGGCAAGGTAGATGATTTGGATCATGAGTTTAATATTACCCATGATAGCCTGGGAAGGGTGGTAGCACTTAAAATTAATAAGGGCTTTACGGTTGCTCGTGATTTCAAATTTACCTGGGATAAGAATAATATAACCAGGGTAGATAATGAAGATGGGGAACTCAACTATCATATGGATTTGAGCTTTGATTCGGTTCCCAATAAATTAGAAGCCATTAAGTGGGAATACCTAACAACAACCGGCAATTTAGAATTTTATGTGGCATTGTTCTGTAAGAATAATATCATAAAGGCCACTCTTTACCCTGCATCATTAGAAAAAGATGAATTGGAATTGGATGTTGAATATGATGAAAACGGACTTTTTCAAACCAATCATTTCGAAAGGGTTATTTTTAGCTATAAATAATTTACTAACCTTTAGGCCAGAATCTTACTTTCCAGTTTCTTTTGAGCCTAATCACCATCAACAGAGCCAGAAGTATTGATTTTTAAGCGAAAGAATGGAATCAAATAGATTGAATAGCGTCTTTTTTGAATTTCTGCCAGTTCATACCATTGGAATCAGATAACAAGAGGAAGGAAATAACAGCCAAAAATTCGATAAACTTAATAACTATGATAATCCCAATAGTAAAGCCCAACAAGGAGGTCCAGTGTAACTTGATGCCTTTATTTCCAGTGAACTGAAGGGGAAATTGAACTATTGTTACCACTAATGCCAGAATCCAAATCAGAACAAATCCGATCATTAATATCCCTAATGATTGCTTGAAGCTAATGGAGGCAGTTCTCACTTATTAATTTAAAAAATCAAC
>JBEIQI010000036.1:0-17715 GCA_040376605.1 Flavobacteriales bacterium
GACCTGATTAAATGGTTTTTAGCAGCATTGTCTTTTTAGTCTATTTCCTGCCTATCTTTTTGTTGCTATATTTTATAGTAGACAAAAAGTATAAAAATGTGCTCCTTCTGATTGGTAGCATCATTTTCTATAGTTGGGGAGCTCCTAAATTTATTTTTGTTATTCTGTTCACCACCTTCCTTGATTTTCATTTGGTGAGATGGATGGATTCGATGCAAAAAAGAAATCATCAAAAAATCCTATTGGCTATTTCAATTACAATTAACCTGGGATTACTTTTCTATTTTAAATATTGTAACTTTTTTATAGGTAATTTAAATAAAGGGCTCCATGCCGCCGGAATAGGTGAAATGCCGCTGCTCAATGTGATCATGCCCATTGGAATATCCTTCTATACATTCGAAACCATTACCTATGTGGTAGATGTTTATCGCAAGGTGCACAAACCCCTTAAAAAATTCTGGGATTACCAATTATATATTATCCTATTTCCTAAACTAATTGCAGGCCCCATCATTAGATACCATGATTTAGCCAATCAAATTACAGAACGTCCCAATAAAACAGATGATAAACTCTATGGTTTTTATCGGTTTGTCATTGGTCTGGCTAAAAAGGTAATCATTGCTAATTATTTAGGTGAACAGGCACAACACATTTTTAATTGGGATTATAATAACCTGGATGCAGTAGGTGCCTGGATGGGAGCATTGTGTTATACTTTTCAAATTTATTTCGATTTTTCGGGATATAGCGATATGGCCATTGGTTTGGGTCGTATGCTTGGATTTAAATTTCCAGAGAATTTTCACAATCCTTATACAGCCACCTCCATTACCGATTTCTGGAGACGATGGCATATTAGTTTAGGCAATTGGATGAAAAATTACCTATACCTTCCATTAGGCGGTAACCGGGTAAAAAAACCTATTTTCCTTTATATTAATTTATGTATTGTATTTCTGATCTCCGGCTTTTGGCATGGTGCCATGTGGAGCTTTATTGTATGGGGAGCCTATCATGGTATCTTCTTGGTTCTGGAAAGAATATTTCTGCTCAAAGTATATGCTAAAATAGGCAAGATCCCCTCCATGCTCATTACATTTATTATTGTTGTAATAGGCTGGACCTTCTTTAAAATTGAAAGTGTAAGTCTTGGACTCAAATATGTAAAAGCCATGTTTAGCTTTAAGGTTACGGGGATGTTCCAATGGGATCATGAATTTTACTTTTATTTCGCCATTGCGATTCTGTTTTCATTTTTTACCACTTTTAAATGGGGCCAAAAAATACAAGATGATATCTTCGTTAAAGAGTACAGTAATACCAAACATCTTATTGCAACTTTCACCAGCATAATATTAATGATGGTATGCATGAGTTTTATTGCATCAAGTGGTTTTAATCCTTTTATATATTTTAGATTTTAAATGAAAATAGGCATAAAACATATCCTGGTTGGCATCATCGTAGTTTTCTTATTTCTTCCATTATTGCAAGAAAATCTGAATCTAACTAAAATGCGGCCACTATCCGGTGATTATGTTCCAGCTAAAGATATTCCAATTACCCGACATACTTGGTTAACTAAAGAATTTCAAGATAATAAGGAGAAGTTTTTAAATGATCATTTTGGTTATCATCATACCTATATACGACTTCATAATCAATTAGCTTTTCATTTATTTAATAAAGCGAAGGCCAATGGTGTCATTATCGGTAAAAAGAATTATTTATACGAAGAAAAGTACATTGATGCGTATTATGGAACCGACTTTATTGGGGTAGATTCCATCCGAAAAAGAATGTTAATGGTCGACTATATAGTGGATACCCTAAAGAAGATGAACAAAACATTCCTTGTGGTATTTGCCCCAGGAAAAGCCTCTTATTATCCTGAATATATTCCGAAAAATAAAATAGCCCCCAAAGGAATTACCAATATGGAAGTTTATTCTCAACTAGCCATAGAATATCAAATACCACATATTAATTTTCATGCGTGGTTTATCCAAAATAAAAACAAATCTCCTTATCCATTAATTCCAAGATATGGTATTCATTGGAGTCAATATGGATCAGTAATTGCTGCTGACTCCATTCTTAAAACAATAGAAATAGAAAGATCCATTGACATCCCAGAAATGGATTGGAAAAAAATAAATATCATGGATGCCAAAGATGCAGATATTGATATTGAAAATGGAATGAATTTATTGTTCCCTTTTAAGCCCGAAAAAATGGCATATCCTGAAGTAATTTACAAGGAAGCTTTACCCGGGCAAACAAAACCATCTGTTTTAGTAGTTGGAGACAGTTATTATTGGCAAATTTTCGGATCAGGAATCTCCACCATATTTGATAGATCCGACTTTTGGTACTATTTTAAATCTGCCCATAGTCCTAGATACGAGCAAACTAAAAAAATGGAAGATGTGGATATTATTGATGAGATTAATCAACATCAAGTGATTATTATTATGGCATCGGATCTTCATTTAGGTAATTTGGGATGGGGATTTATTGAAACCCTGTTTGGATTTTATCAAGGAACCATTCCCAGAGAAAAACTTGATCCGGCTTATTATGATAAAATTGAAGAGTCGATGAACTATATTCAATCAGACAAAAATTGGATGAAAGAGATCGTAAAAAAAGCAAAAGATCGAAATATTTCAGTGGATTCGATGTTATATATCGACGCTAAATGGACAGTAGATTTTAATGAGGAAAAAAACAAAAAATAGAATTCTTAAACAACTCTATTTTTGATACCTGAAATAATTTTTAAACTTCTTGTTAGCATTTCTATATCAATAGGAGAATGACCTAACTCTTCTCCATCCGTTTCTACATAAACTGGAATTTCAGCTTCAATACGTACTTTAGTTGCGGCGTATTGTGAGATGAATGGAAGCTTCACAAAACTTCCATCATACAATTTATTGGTATTTTTAACCACCTGCATTTTTGAACAATTACGATAGATAGTTAAATCAAAGATCCCATCATCCGGCATCGCATCCGGTAATTGCATCATAGCTTTACCATTAAATCTACCATGACCAATAGCCCCAGAAAAAACAATTTCATTCAAAACTTCCTTTCCATCCAGAATCAATTTAAGGGGTTGCGGAGTATATTTTAGTAAAGAGGTAAAAACCGTCATTTTATAATTGCCGCTTTTCTTCTTATTCACTCGTTGAACAACAAAGGCATCATATGCAATCCCGGCAATGTTGGCAAAGTACCTTTCATTTCTTTTATCATCTTTTTGATAAATCACTTTCCCAACATCATGTAAGAAGAAAGATCCCGTTTTAATTGTTTTAATTGCACCTTCATAATCATGAGGTATACCAACGGTTCGAACCCAATCATTTCCACTTCCAACAGGTATGAATGCCATAGTAATATCCTTAGTATTTACCGTCTTTTGTTGAAAAATACCATTCACAATTTCATTCATCGTGCCATCTCCACCTATACCAATAAACTTACGATGACCTTCAGCAATCAACTTAGAGGTTAGTTCAATGGCATGACCAACATATTCAGTAATAAAAGGTTTAAAAGAAATTTTATACTTATTTAGTAATGTAAAGATTTCATCTTTATGTTTACCGGCTTTCTTCTTTCCTGCAAATGGGTTTAAGATAACTACCCACTCCTGGTCCACTAATGTCATTGATCTAATTTTAGGCCTACAAATGTAATTAAATTAACTATGTATTATGTTAATGTTAAAATAATTTATCCAATCGTCAATTTCACCAGTAAAATCAATACTTCAAGCGAAAACAACCATCATTGGAAAGTGAATGGAATGGGATATTGGAAGCATTCAAAAGCTCCTCAAATTTGGCTATTTTTTTTGCCGAATGGTTATTGAGTATAATTACCTTCTTAAATTTAAATTGTTGTTGGATAAGCCCAATATCTAAATACTTCAAATTTGATAAGATTAAATAATCCGTTTCTAAAATTTGATTGGATGCAGGAATATACTTTTCCAAAATAAAAAACTGAGTATCTCTAATTTGAAATCCCGGATAAAAAACTATCACGTCCGAACTCGAATTAATTCGATTAAAAACACCCGTATGTTGATGATTCGTTCTTATAAACAAGCCATAATCCAAATCTGATAATGATTGATTAAGAACGTTAACCGCCTGGTGGCCATCCAAATATTCTATATAAGAGGATTTATTTAAATTATAAACATATAATTCTTTGTGATTAAGCACTTCATATCTGCGATATATAAGGGTCACAAAGAATATTATAAGAAAAACCAAAGCGGTTTTAAAATAATTGACCCTCCTATATTGAAAATAAAAAATCAATAAAAGAATCAGAAAATATAAAATGTATGCTTGCCATCGATTAATTAATAAATGATCCACATAAGAATATGGCAATGCCTCAATCCATTCAACCGAAGCTTTAAGAACTAATAGCATTAAATAAAGCAATTTACCCAATAAGGCAGAAATAAAGGGAACTTTAAAAAAAACAAGGGCTAAAAGTCCCACGTAAATAATCAAAGTAGATAATGGTACTGCCACCAAATTGGAGATAAGAAATGAAAGGGGAAATTGTCCAAAATTGTATAATACAATGGGACAAGTAAAAATGGTAGCTGCAATGGATACAGAGGTTAACTGCCAGACCTGGTTGATGAGCCAATATTTAGAATCAACCCATTTTTTTAAATAAGGATATAAATAAATAATCCCAAAAACTGCTACATAGGACAATTGAAAACCTACATCAAACAAATAATTAGGATTATACAACAAAAGCAAAAAGGCTGAACTGGCAATATTATTATAAGCATTCCCCTGAACTTGAAAAATCAAAATCGGAATCATGAGGGAAAACATCAATGAAGCTCTTACAATAGAGGGTGAAAAACCAGCAATAAATGCATATCCCCATAAAAACAAAACAAGAATTACCGCCTTAACCCATTTGGTCCATCTATTGCGATCCAGAAAAAAAAGAATCTTAGATATAAGAATAAAAATAATTCCAACGTGCAATCCAGAAACAGCCAAGATATGCATGGCACCTACCCTACTAAAACTAGTCTTGGTTTCGGGATCTAACTCCTCCTGAAAGCCTACCAATAAAGCTGTTGCAATGGATGCCAAACCACTATCCGGAATAGTTGAATAAAATACATTTCTGGTATATTGAACGGCCCCTTCCGAAAAGTCATCAATTGTATATTGTTGATCATAACCCAAATGATGAACATCATTACTTTTAATGTAGGATTGATAATAAATCCCTTTTTTTTCTAAATACTTTTTATAATTAAATTGATAAGGATTAACAGGTAGTTTTGGTTTGTTAATTCTAGAACTGATAAACACCACTTCATCATACTTAAAAGGAGGTATCGAATCTAATGGAGAATAAATGATCATTTTTTTTCCAATATCAATCCATTCGCCATTTACCTTAGCCTTCTGAATATATGCCTCCGATTTAAAAGATTTTGTTTTAGCAACAGGTGTTTGTGTTATTTGAGCAATGACACCATCAGCCAATTCCAAATCAATAACCAGAACCGGCTGGTTTTTAAATTGTGCACTCCCATAACCAACAATCAGAAAAAAAAGTTGAAACGCCATCCCCAGATAAATACTTCTGGTATGATGTAACTCTATACGTTTGGGAATAAAAAAAATAAAAAGGGAAATACAACCTACTAGTAGGATAATGAGCCAAATAAACAATGGTATTTGAACAAACTCAAATAAAACTATTCCCGCTATAAAAGACAGGAGGAGTCTTAAAAAGGGATATTTAGGATAAGATATCAATGTTAGGTTTGGTGATTATAAAAATAATAAATATCTATCAAAAAACAGGATATTTAAATTATTGCTGAATTTACAAAATATATGTATTTTAGAGGTCTACTACGAATAAGAAAATGAAGGAATTCAGGAAATTAATTTATATTCTTTTAGTGCTATTATTGGCACCCATTATCTTCCTTTTTTCAAGTAACCTAATCATCATTAAAACAACCAAAACCAATATCTATTCAAAAATTGACCAGGTTCCATCAAATGATATAGGTTTGGTATTAGGGACCAGCAAATATACGGTTGGAGGAATCAATCTATATTATAAATACCGAATAGAAGCAGCAGCTGAACTTTTTTTTAATGGGAAGGTGAAACATTTGATTGTAAGTGGTGATAATCATGTAAATGGATATAATGAACCCGAGCAAATGAAAGCTTCATTAATCAAATTGGGAGTTCCTGCCGAAAAAATTACTTGTGATTATGCCGGACTTAGAACCTTAGATTCGGTAGTTCGACTTAAAAAAATATTCCTTACTCAAAAGGTAACTATTATTTCTCAAAAGTTTCATCTGCAAAGGGCTCTTTTTATTGCAAATCACTATGATATTGAAGCGATTGGGTATTGTTCCAAAGATGTAGGCGCTCAGTATAACCGAACGACTCAATTTAGAGAAATGTTTGCTAGATCAAAAGCGGTTCTCGATCTTTATGTACTCCGAACCAAACCCAAATATTTAGGTACTGAAATTAAAATACAAATACAATGAAAAAAATATTACCCATTATTCTTGTTGGTTGTTTAGGTCTAACAGCTCAAAATCCTGTTAAAACTTCTATGTCGATACCACGAGGTGCAGTTTCGAATTTTAACGAGGTAGAAGAGGGCCCATGGTATATTACTATTGAAAATACCGAAGCTGGACAGCATTTAAACGACAACGAAAAAATTCAAATGAGGGCTTTAAAAGGAGAGGTTGTTCAACAATATCCAACAAAATCCTCGATGACGGAAAATGTAGATCGAAGTGTTCCATCACCTATTATCAACAATTCATTTAATGCCAATTCTGCCTCAGGAAGTGTTCCTATGGATAACTATATGGCTATTTCGGATAGTGGTTTAATTACTTCTGTTTCGAATACGATTATTCAAGTGTATAACGAATCTGGTACAATTATAAAAAGTAGAAGTTTAAATAGTTTTAGTCAGCCACTTGGATTAACCGGATCAAATAATGGTAAATTCGATCCGAAAGTAATTTACGATCCTGAAGCAGACCGATGGATCGCTGTTATTTTAAATGGATTTAATTCAACCTACAGCAAAATTATTGTAGGGTTTTCTCAAACGAACCGTCCGGATAGTACCTGGAATTTATATACCCTATCGGGCAATCCTTTCAATGATACTACCTGGTTCGATTATCCCGCTATTTCTATTACAGATGATGAAGTATTTATTACAGGTAACCAATTAAAAGAAGGTCAATCCTGGTTATTAGGGTTTAAACAATCTATTATTTGGCAGATCGACAAAACCAATGGATATAACGGAGATATATTGGAAACAAATTTATGGTCAAATATCAATTCGGGAGGAAGACCTATCAGATGTTTACATCCTGTAAAAGGGGGAAAAGAAATATATGGCCCTCAACAATATTTTTTAAGTAATAGAAATATTGCCTCCACCAATGATACCATTTTTCTTCTTAATATAAATGATACAATAGGAGCACCAGGATTACAATTAAACGTTGATATTCTGCAAACCGATGTGAATTATGGATTTCCCCCCAACGGAAGACAAAAACTTGCCGGACAATATTTAGCCACCAATGATGGACGAGTTTTAGGTGGGTTTTATGAAGATGGTAGAATCTATTTTACCTCGAATACCATTGACACTTCCAATGGAAGAGCAGGAATTTATTTTGGAGAAATTACCGGAGTAGACAATCAAACTTATAATATTACCGGGCATATCATTTCAAATGACACATTGGATTTCGGATACCCTAATGTATCCTGGAGCGGATATAACGGAGTAGGAAGTGATTTGTTTATTTCATTTCTACATTGCGGACCTAATAGATTTCCGGGCATTTCATCTGTTTTTTATTCAAACGGACAATTCTCCAACCTAACCACCATTAAGGAAGGGGTGGCCAATTTATTAGCACTTACTGATTCGGTTGAACGATGGGGCGATTATTTTGGATCTCAACCTAGGTATAACAATAATGGAGTGATATGGATCTGCGGAACCTATGGAAATACAGGAAATGTTTATAAAGCATTTGTAGCAGAGTTATTTAATCCATTAGGTATTGAATTAGGAATAGAAAACAATCCTACTACTACAAATAATAAATCGATCATTTATCCAAATCCAACCATAGATCTTACCATGATAGAAATGGAATTATCACAGGATAAAGATGTATTAATTCAATTATTTGATATGAATGGTAAATTAACAGGCTATATATTTAATGGAAAAATGTTTAAAGGAAATAATAAAGTACAATTTAATATTGGGCATTTATCCCCAGGAAACTATGTAATAAAAGTATCCTCAGGAAATGAAAATCTCCTTAGTAAAACAATCATTAAATACTAAGATAGGCCCCTATTTATAGATGAATCCATTCCTTATCTTAGGCTTTATTGCCTTTTATTTCCTTATCTTAATTACCATTTCCTACTTTACAAGTAAGAATGCTGATAACGATAGTTTTTTTATTGGGAATAGAAAATCTCATTGGTTCCTTATTGCCTTGGGGCTTATTGGTGATTCTTTATCCGGTGTTACTTTTATTTCTGTACCAGGCAAAGTAGTTTACGATCAGTTCTCCTATTTACAATTGGTTTTTGGATATTTAGTGGGTTACTGGGTAATTAGTTATGTTTTACTACCCGTTTACTATAAACTTAAACTCACTTCCATTTATTCCTATTTATTAAGTCGGTTTGGGGTTTTTTCTCAAAAAACGGGATCCTTCTTTTTTATTTTATCTCGTTTATTAGGAGCTGGTGGCCGACTCTATTTGGCGGTAGGTACCATTCAAATATTTGTATTTGATCGCTTGGGAATTAGTTTCTATTATACAGTTGCACTCAGGATTATTTTAATGATTGCATATACCTATAGAGGAGGTATTAAAACATTGGTTTGGACCGATAGTTTTCAAAGTATTCTTTTACTTGGGGGGCTTATATTTTCTATCATTGCTATCGGGTCTCAACTTAATCTGGGTTTTGGCGGTATGATAACCACAGTGGTTGACTCTGAACATTCAAATATATTCTTTTGGAATTTTAAAGAAAAGAACTTCTTTTTCAAACAGTTTTTAGGTGGGGCCTTTATCGCCATTGCCATGACAGGTTTAGATCAGAATATGATGCAGAAAAATTTAAGTTGCCCGAACCTAAAAGATGCTCAGAAAAACATAATGACTTTTAGCTTTGTAATGGTATTAGTAAATGTTCTATTTATTTCATTAGGAGCTTTATTATTTATCTATGCAACCCAATTAAGTATTCCGTTAGACCTCAATGCCAATAATAAAATTATCACCGATAGAGTATTCCCTACCCTTGCTCTTGGACACCTAGGAATCGTTGCCGGCTTAGCCTTTATTGTAGGCTTAACAGCAGCCACCTTTAGCAGTGCCGATAGTGTGCTTACAACTTTAGCCACTTCTTTTTGTATCGATTTTTTAAACTTCGAAAAGACAGGAAAGTATAACGAAAAACAAAAAATGAGAATCCGAAAAATAGTGCATTTAAGTTCGGCGGTACTTTTATTTTTTGTTATTGTAATTTTTAAACTTAGCAATAACAAAGCTATCATCGATACTATTTTATATGTAGCAGGATTTACTTATGGACCACTTCTTGGTTTATTTGCTTTCGGTTTGTTTACAAAAATAAAATTAGCCGATTGGATGGTTCCCTTTGTTTGTATAGCAACACCCGTTTTTTGCTATTTCCTGGATATGAATAGTGTAAATTGGTTAGGTGGATATAAAATAGGACCTGAACTAATCCTTATAAATGGCGTTTTAACCTTTATCTTATTGCTTATATCCAGTTTTTTGCGAAAAAAAGAAATCTCACAAGGTTAACTATTTAATATAAAAATCATCAGAAACTCCTTGATACCAATTACTTCTTGATTTATCAGAATTATACAGGTATTGTGTTTCCTCCAAAGGAGTCTGATTTATAAAAGAAAATACACCCATTTTTCTGATAATCTCCGAATGTTGAAAACTGGAAACCAAACAAATCTGCTGAAGGAATAAGTTTCTATCCCTCAGTTGATCTGTCATTGCATCAAATTCCAATACAGGTAAGATAATGGCCAGACACCCATTGATAGACAAGTGTCGTTTAGCAAAATCAGCTAATGTAGAAGTATTGAGTAAACCAGAATGACGGGCTGTAGATTTTCTCTCATCAGGATTTAATAAACTGTTTTTAAAATAAGGGGGATTGGAAATCATTAAGTCAAACTTCTCGTCCTCATTATATTTACTCCATTCAATAGCATCTTGTTCTAAAATATTCAACCTCTTACCCCAGGTTGATCGTGAAAAATTATTAGCACAATCCTCTACTGAAAGTTTATCTATTTCGAGGGCCAAAACAAGGGCCTCTTTAAACCTTTGGGCCAGCATAAGGCTTAAAATGCCGGTTCCGGCACCGATATCCAATACCCTCTTATAATCCCCTTTGGGAAGCCATGAACCCAGTAAAACACTGTCAGTGCCTAGTTTAAATGCAGCTTTGCCCTGTTCCAACTCAAACTGTTTAAAAACAAATGATGTGCTCATACCCAAAGGTATTTCCTTTTTCCAAAAAAAATCTTCATTTTGCATATTAATTAACCTATTAACCATGGCTGATATCAAAGTAAGGAAGGTCGAAAACAAGGCTGATTTAAAAAAATTTATCATGCTTCCCTGGAAGATCTATAAAAATGATCCGGTATGGGTGGCCCCAATTATAGGAGACTATAAAAAGATATTTAATCCTGAAGTAAGTCCATTCTTCCTACACGGTAAAATGGACTATTTTATTGCCGAAAAAAACGGAGAAATCGTAGGTCGTGTTGCTGCAATTAATAACCATACACATAACGAAATCTGGAAAGATAAAACTGGATTTTTTGGGTTTTTTGAATGTATTGATGACCAGGAAGTAGCTAATGCACTATTAGATGCTGCAAAAGATCATTTAAAAACATGGAACTTTGATGCCATGAGAGGTCCTGCAAGCCCATCCAGCAAGGAGGAGTATGGAGTATTGATTGATAATTTCGAAGATCAACATGTACTTATTTCAACTTATAATGCTCCGTATTACTTGAAACTGTATCAAGGATATGGTTTAAAAAATATCAAGGAATTATATGCCATTCGTTTTCCCGGTAGAGAAATTGAAGCAACACAAGGGGAAAGACTTAAAAAACTTAGAGATGCCGTTTTGCAGAGAACCGGGATTCATTTTGAAGACCTGAATATGAAAAAATTTGCCGATGGTGTAAAAACATTCAAAGGCCTATTTAACGAAGCCTGGAATACTACCAATAATCATGGTTGGGTTCCATTAACGGATGAAGAATTTGATTTTATTACACATAGCTTAAAACCAATTACTGATCCTGAATTGGTTATTATGGCCAAAAAAGGAGATCAGGTAGTAGGAGGAATGATCTGCCTACCTGATTGGAATGAAGTATTTAAAAGTTGGAAAGGACATGTATTCCCTTTTAATTTCATTCAGCTTTTCACGAAAAAAAGATCCATGAAGTGCTTAAGAATTGTGATCCTTGGGGTACTTCCGGAATATCAAAAAAAGGGACTAGATGTAGTGATGTATTATGAAATTATGCGACGTGGATTAGATAAAGGAATGACCTGGGCCGAAGCATCCTATATAGTAGAAGACAATATGCCCATGTTTAAACCATTAATGAATATAGGCGGCGAAATCTATAAAAAATACTGGGTAATGGAAAAAAGCATTTAATCTCCTATCCTCCATACCCCTATTCCATATTTTCTATCTATCTGATAGATAATTCTTTCAATAAAGTTATGCATTCTGTTTTGGTAATCCGTTTGAGATTGCTACATTATCTGTTATCAATATTGACACAAAATTTAGCAGAATAACCTATGTCCCGCTCCATCATTCATATCGACCTCGACACTTTTTTTGTGTCCTGCGAAAGATTACAAAACCCCTCACTAAATAATAAACCCGTACTTGTAGGAGGAATTACTGATAGAGGAGTGGTTGCTGCATGCAGCTACGAAGCCCGTCAGTTTGGAATACATTCTGCCATGCCCATGAAATTGGCACGACAGCTTTGCCCACAGGCAATTGTAATACAAGGTAACAGCGCTATTTATGGAAAATTTTCGGATCTGGTTACCGATATTATTAAAGAACAATCACCCTTATACGAAAAAACATCCATCGATGAATTTTATATTGATGTAAGTGGGATGGATAAATTTTTTGGCTGTTATAAATGGGCCAAAGAACTAAGAGAAAAAATTATCAAAGAAACTCATTTACCTATTTCATTTGGACTCTCCACTTGTAAAACTGTTTCAAAAGTTGGAACTGGACTAGCAAAGCCCAACAATCATATCCAAATTTTAAAAGGTCAGGAAAAAGAATTTTTAGCACCCCTTTCGGTAAAAAAAATCCCTATGGTAGGAGATAAAACCTATAAATTATTAAGAAGCATGGGAATTGAAAAAATAGAAACCATTCAGCAAATGCCTGTTGATCTAATGGAAAAAATATTGGGTAAAAACGGTATTATACTTTGGAAAAAAGCAAATGGGATCGATCATTCACCGGTTATTCCATTTCATGATCGAAAATCCATTTCATCTTCACTTACATTCGAAAAAGATACCACCAATACCCATAAGCTAAAAGAAATTCTAACTACAATGGCCGAAAAACTTTGCTATTATCTACGTATGGGAAATAGACTAACATCCTGTGTTGCTGTTACGGTAAGGTATGCCGACTTTGATACCCATAGCAAACAAACACATATTAATTATACCGCCAACGATCATACACTTATTAAAACCGTAATGGAATTATTTGATAGTTTATATAACAGGCGAGTATTGGTAAGATTAGTTGGAGTTAGATTTAGTGAATTAGTTCAAGGAGGATATCAAATTAATTTGTTTGAAGACACTACAGAAATGATGAATCTATATCAAGCAATGGATAACGTAAGGAAGCGTTTTGGACAAGATGCCATCAAGAGAGCAGTTACCATGGAAACCAAAGGAGTAGGACAATTTCAAAATCCATTCAATGGCCAACCTCCCGTTATTCCGGCACATAGAAGAAATTAATAAAAGTATATGTACCTAAACTGCCATAGTTATTTTAGCCTTCAATATGGAACCATTTCTCCGGAACAATTACTGGAAGAAGCTAAAAAGAATGGAATAAAAACATTAGCCCTTACTGATATCAACAATACCTCTGCAATTCTGGATCTATTGCGAAAAAAAGATAAATATCAAATAAATATTATTGCAGGTATAGATTTTAGAAATGGCTCTGATCAACAATTTATAGGTTTGGCAAAAAATAATCAGGGATTTTTTGAGATCAATCAATTTCTATCCAGCCATCAACCAAATAATATTCCATCTACAGCACCACATTTTAAAAATGTTTTTATTATTTATCCTTACGGGAAAAAACAACCACATCAGCTTCGTGAAAATGAATATCTGGGAATCCGAATCAGTGAAATAGGAAAACTCCTTTTTACCGAATGGAAAAACCATCAACATAAAATAGTGATATTACATCCTGTAACTTTTAGAAATAAAAAAGATTTTAATGCCCATCGAATACTAAGAGCAATCGATAAAAATGCATTGCTTAGCCAACTTCCTAAAAGTGAAGAAGCTAAACCCGATGAAATAATGATTTCTGAGAAATCTCTTGAAAAGCTATTTGAGCAATACCCCGTTATTATAGATAATACAAAAAGATTATTATCAGAATGTTCTATATACTTTGACTTTTCGGCAGAGAATGGACATAACAACCAAAAATCTTATACAGACACCGAAGAAAAGGATTTTGCACTTCTAAGAAAAATATCTTACGAAGGACTTTCCTATCGATATCAACCAGAAGAAATAACAGATTCTATTCTGGATAGAATTCAAATGGAATTAAATATCATTCAAAAAAAGGGATTCGTTGCCTATTTTTTAATTGCATGGGATATCCTTTGTTATTCAAGAAGTAAGGGATACTTTTATGTAGGGAGAGGCAGTGGCGCCAATAGTATCATTTCCTATCTGCTTCGAATTACCGACGTAGATCCCATCGAATTAGATTTGTATTTTGAAAGATTTATTAATCTATTTAGAAAAAGTCCTCCTGATTTTGATATTGATTTTTCTTGGAAAGATAGAGAAGATGTAACATCCTATATATTTAACCGATTTCCTCATGTAACATTATTAGCAGCATATAGCACCTTTCAATATAAATCTGTTGTAAGGGAAATCGCAAAAGTATTTGGTTTACCAGATCAAGAAATAAAAAAATTACAAAAAGATCATGCCCCATCCGATGATATCAGAAAACTCATTTTACATTATAGCCAATACATTCATAATTTCCCAAGTCACCTCACGGTTCATTCGGCAGGGATTATAATTTCAGAAAAATCTATTCATCATTACACGGCCACTTTTATGCCTCCCAAGGGTTTTCATACCACTCATTTTGATATGCATATTGCCGAAGATATAGGTCTATACAAATTTGATATACTGGGTCAGAGGGGTCTTGCGAAAATTAAAGATGCATTAGAAATTATCAAACAGAACCAAGGAGAAGAACTGGATATCCACAATATGCAAGCCTTAAAAAAAGATGAGGCATCAAATCAGCTTTTAAAAAAGGGAATCGCCATTGGTTGTTTTTATGTAGAATCTCCAGCCATGCGGATGCTGCTAAGAAAGTTAGAAGTATGTGATTATCTTGGTTTAGTTGCGGCCAGTTCTGTTATCCGACCAGGAGTTGCTCAAAGTGGTATGATGCGAGAATATATTATACGACATAGAGATCCGGAAAGAAGAAAATGGGCCAGTGAAACCTTCCCTACCCTTTATCAATTAATGCCCGAAACTTATGGTGTTATGGTATATCAGGAAGATGTAATTAAAGTGGCACATTATTTTGCAGGACTCTCCTTAGCAGAAGCTGATGTATTAAGAAGAGGTATGAGTGGTAAGTATCGATCCAGAGAAGAATTTCAGGAAGTACGGAGGAAGTTTTTCTCAAACTGTTCTCAAAAAGGAATTACACATGCATATACCTTAGATGTTTGGAATCAAATTGAAAGTTTTGCAGGTTACGCTTTTGCTAAAGGACATTCGGCTAGCTATGCTGTTGAGAGTTATCAATGTTTATATTTAAAAGCCTATTATCCATTAGAGTTTTTAGTGGCTACGATTAATAATGGAGGAGGCTTCTATTCAAAAGAAGTTTACTTACATGAAGCCCGGCAATATGGAGCCATTGTGCATTTGCCCTGTATTAACCAAAGTGAAGAAATAGCCATTTTAAAAGGAGTGAATATTTACATTGGTTTAAGTATGATTGATTCACTAGAGCTGAATACAATACATATGATTCTTGATGAACGTAAATTAAATGGCCTGTTTAAAACATTCCGGGATTTCATTAAAAGAGTACCTATCTCATTAGAACAGTTAATTATATTAATAAGAATTGATGCTTTTCGTTTTACTACAAAAACTAAAAAGGATTTATTGTGGGATGCTCATATCCTACTTAACAAAACTAAAAAATCGAAACCCTCTCTATCCCTTTTTGAAATGGAAGCTCAAAAGTTTGAACTCCCCCAACTATGGATGCACCCACTAGAAAATGCTTTTGATGAATTGGAGATATTAGGATTTATGGTAACCTCTCCCCCATTTATATTAGCCAAAGAATTACCCAAAGGAGATGCAACTGCTGCATTGTTTCCATTCTTTGTTAATCAAAATATCAGTCTGGTTGGATATTTAGTTCATATTAAACATGCACAAACCAAAATTGGACGACATATGTATTTCGGAACCTTCATTGATTTAAATGGTGGCTGGATCGACACTGTAATATTTCCACCGGTTGCCGAACAGTATCCATTCTCGGGACCGGGGTGCTATCAATTACATGGAAAAGTAGTGGAAGAATTTGGCTTTTATTGTCTGGAAATCATTTGGCAACGACGACTCCCAAATCACAATTTAGATGAACCTGTAAATACCCGATTAAAGATTCCGGGGCAATAAAAAAAGAGTCAACCAAGAATAATTCTTGATTGACTCTTTGAAAAAATTCACTAAAAGAATATATCCTATAATTTAATCAATCGAATAGTTTGTTCGATATTATTCGATTTAACATTGAAGTAATAAATTCCAGGAGCTAATGAAGTAAGATCAAATGTTGAATTACTATCACCGGCATTAATAAGTCTGATCCCATTCATTATTATTTGTCCGGTAAGATTTACAACAGACCAATTCATATCCATATCCAATGCACTATGCGTAGCTAGGTTGAAAATACCAGTTGTTGGATTTGGAAAAGCAGCCATTGAAAAACCCACTTCATCCTCGATACCAATACAAGGACTCACGGTAATATCGAGTGTATCTGTAAACCCACAACCTTCTGGAGTTGTATAAGTATATAACACATGATTCACTCCTAAAGCAGCTGAACCCGGGTCAAATACATTCGATACCATTCCAGGTCCTGAAAACACACCTCCAGCAGGTGTAGCTGTTAATGGAATTGGAGCGTGATAAGTACATAAAATAGTATTGGCAGGAGTAGCAATTTCCACCTTGTAATGATAATCCAACGCAAAAACATAATTGTCAGTCACAGCAGACCAAGATGGAGTAGCAAAATCAGGACCAATAAATCTGCCTGTTAAACCATAATCTCCATGATTATGATATTCCCAGTAGGAGTTTGCACCGGAAGCTACTGTTACACTTAACCAGTATTTAGTTCCACTTACTCCCCCACATAGTTGGACAGGAGCTGTAAGGGTTGTTCTTACATCATAAATATCATAAAAGCCTGCGACTTGGGTAATACTATCAGCCGAAAATGGCAACGACGTTTGCGCATTATAAATGGCACCTGGGAAACCAGAATTATCTGAAAAGAAATAAACATTATTTGATGTAATTACATTTGGAGATATCACCCAGAAATTACTTTGTATTCCATCGATAATGATACATTGGTTGGCCGGTACATCAATATCATCAGCGGATTGGTTTAGGTTTGAATAAACATCATGCATCGAAATTCTACCTGCCAAAAGCGAACTTTGATAGCCATATTCCCTTAATACCCTTATGGTTTTAACGCTGTCACAACCATTCACCGAAGTAACCGTATCATGTGCGATCCCTGACAAAGAATAATTTTCCCCACCGATACTCAGTGTATCGTCAATACATACATACATGGTATCCTCTATCTGCGAACGATAAACATATTTTAAACTAAACACATAGTTTTCGGAACCAATGGCGGTCCAGGTAGGATAACCAAAGTCAGGAAGTAGATTCATACCAAATGATCCATAAGGGGTAACCGTTTGACATTCCCAGAATGAACTACTACCAGTAGCAGTAGTAACACTCATCCAATAAGTTGCCCCCGATGGCCCCCCACATAATGACATGGTACTAGAAAGACTGCTTGTAATTTGCCTTACATCAAAACCGAAACTTGAACCCACTACCGTTGAAGTAAATGATACACC
>JBEIQI010000050.1:0-15148 GCA_040376605.1 Flavobacteriales bacterium
AGACTCCTGCCAGTAAACATCCTTATCCCAAGCATAGGTTGGAATTTTTTGGAATTTCCCTGTATCTGTAAATGGTTTCCAATTAATATCGAAACCAAGGGTATGCATGGTTCCTAAAGAGTTCATCAAAGTAACCATCTCTGGATCTCCTCTTCGTAAAGAGGGAACAATAAATCCTTTTTGATCAGCAGCAGTTAAACATTCATTGATATTTGTACGCAATACCGGATGTGGACCAACTTCTAGAAATACGGTATATCCATCGTTAACTACCGTTTGTGCTGCCTTTGCAAAACGCACCGGTTGACGAACATTTTGCCACCAATATTCATTGTTAAATTCACTACCGTCCATGATAGTTCCGGTAACAGTAGAGTATAATGGAATGCTTGCTGTCTTAGGATTAACAGAAGCCAAAGACTTCAATAATTCATCTTTTAATGGCTCCATTTGGTAACTATGATAAGCTACTTCAACGGTAAGCATCTTGTTGAAAATATTCTGAGGAGTTAAAATCTCACTAATCTTCGTTAATGCTGATTTAGTTCCTGCAATAGTAACTCCATTGAAAGAGTTGATAGCGGCCACAGAAATTTCGTTCTGTAATCCATTTTCATTGATTAATTTTTCTGCCGCTTCTTCACCCAAACCAATAGCTAACATGGTACCTTGTCCTGCAGTGGTTTGTTGACAACGACTTCTATGATAACTAACCAATACCCCTTCTTCTAAGGTAAGTGCTCCAGAAACATAAGCAGCCGGAACTTCCCCAACTGAATGACCAACAACTGCTTCAGGAGTAATTCCCCATGCTTTCCAAACCTCTGTAAGAGCTGCTTGAATAAAGAAGTTACCCGGCTGAGCAATGGCCGTTTCATTCATTCTTGATTCTGCCTCCGGTTTCATTAATTCATCTAATAACGACCAGCCAGCAATCTTTTTAAAGATAGATTCACATTCATCAATTACCTTCTTAAAAATAGGCTCTTTCTGATACATCTCTCTACCCATTGCCCACCATTGTGGACCCATTCCTGTAAATACAAAAACAAGTTTATTTTTTTCTTGTGCTTGATTAAAAGTAACTGCAGTTAATAATTCACCGTTACTATAGGCTTCTAATTTCTCGATCAATTCTTCCTTAGTAGCAGCTACAATAGTTAGCCTATTAAGGTGGTGTGATCTTCTGTAAGCTAGGGTATATGCAAAGTCAACAATAGATACCCCTTCAGTTTTTAAATATTCAGCATATTTTTTACAAATACCAGCTAGGGCAACATCACTTTTCGCCGAAATAGGAAATAGGAATTGCTCTCTTTCTAGTTGTTTCTCCTTTTTGGTAAATTGAGACAAATATTCACGTGGAGGTTGTTCCATCACCATATGGCCATTGGTACCACCATATCCAAATGAATTAATGGATGCCATTAATTTCTCATCATCTCCAAAATTTTCAAGCTTTAATGGAATTTTTAAGGAGATGTTCTCAAAATCAATTTTTGGGTTAGCTTTCTTAAAATGTAAATGCGGTGGGACTTGTCGTCTATTTAAAACCAACGAAGTTTTGATAATTCCTGCGATACCAGCAGCTGCTTCAAGGTGACCAATATTTGTTTTTACTGATCCAACAAATACCTTGTTATTTTTATCATGAGCTGTTTTTAGAACGTTATCTAAAGCCGTTAACTCTAATGGATCACCCACTTTTGTTCCGGTACCGTGAGCCTCGATATATTTAATATCCTTTACTTCAATTCCCGCTTTTTCGTAAACCTCTCTAATTAACTCTTCCTGTGCTTCAGGATTTGGAACCGTGATACCATTGGTAGCTCCGTCCTGATTAGATCCTGTTCCACGAACTACAGCATAAATATAATCACCATCGGCCATGGCTTTGGAAAGTGGTTTAAATACAACTACACCTGCACCCTCTCCACGAACATAACCACCAGCGTCCTCATCGAATGCTTTACAACGGGCATGTTTTGATAAAAATTGACCTTTGCTCATGGCAATCGGATATTCAGGTCGCAACATTACGTTAACACCACCTGCTACTGCCATATCAGATTCGCCAGTCCAAATGCTTAAACAAGCATAATGAGCAGCAACCAGGGCCGAAGAACATGCAGTATCTATTGTTAATGAAGGTCCACGTAAATCGAATGAATATGATATTCGATTAGATAGCATCACCATGGTAGAAGATGTTGCTGTATTTTGTCCAATGAGGTCGCGATTTAATGCACCTAACTGTTGTAATTTATTATCTAAACAGAATCCTCCGATAAAAACACCTGTTCTTGAACCTCTTAATTTGGCTTCTTGAAAACCAGCATCTTCGAAAGCCTCCCAAGTTGACTCCAACAAAAGTCTTTGTTGAGGATCCAAAATAGCTGCTTCCCTGGGTGACATCCCAAAAAACAATGGGTCAAATTCTTCAACACGAACTTTTTGTAAAAAACCCATTTGTGGTTGATGTGATTTGCCTGGCCTGTCTGTTTCCGGATCGTAAAATCTTCTCCAATCCCATCTATCCTTAGGTACATCGACTATACAATCGGTACCTTCAGCTAACAGCTTCCAAAACTCTTCCGGATTTGAAGCTCCACCGGGAAATCTTAACCCCATACCCACAACGGCTATAGGTTCATAATTCAGTTTTGTTTTATTTTCCATACTTTCTATTCTCTTTCTCTAAATGCTTAAATTTATTCAACTTCAATGCTTACTGTACGAATTTTGCAAAAATATATTAAAATTCTTTGTCTTTCAAGTCCCTTAGACCCTAATGGTTTAATTTTTAGCACTTTAAACCGCTGTACTGCTTCAATATCAATATGATATCTCCTCTTCACTTTATTTAGTTAAATATTTGCTAATGAGCCAAGCTCATTCCAAGATTACCCGTTACATTTGCAAATACAATTTAAATCTAAATTCCTAAGCATGTTTATTAAGCAGATTTATACCCAATGTTTAGCTGAGGCTTCTTATTATATTGAAGATAACGGTGAAGCGGTAATTATTGATCCAATTAGGGAACCTGAACAATACATTCAGTTAGCCAAAGAACGCCAATCAAAGATCAAATATATATTTGAAACCCACTTCCATGCAGACTTTGTTTCAGGACATTTAGATTTGGCTAAAAAAACAGGAGCTACTATTGTATTTGGGCCCCAAGCCACTACTTCTTTTCCTATTCACTCCGCTACAGATGGTGAACACATAATGATCGGTAACATCCATTTTGTGGTTTTACATACTCCGGGACATACCCCAGAATCCACATCCTTTTTGTTAGTGGACGAAAATTGCAAAAACCATGCCATCTTTACGGGAGACACCCTATTCATAGGTGATGTAGGAAGACCCGATTTAGCCATTACACAGAATATAACTACAGAAGACTTGGCTGGCATGCTTTACGATTCCATTCAACAAAAAATTTTACCATTAGAAGATGATATCATGGTTTATCCGGGTCATGGCCCAGGATCAGCATGCGGAAAAAATATTGGCAAAGAAACTTTCGCATTATTAGGAGAACAAAAGAAAACTAATTATGCACTCCAACCCATGGACAAGTCTACTTTTATTAAAGTTGTTACAGACGGAATTGTTCCTGCACCAAGTTATTTTGCCATTGCAGCAACTATCAATAAGAATGGCTATCCTATGGTTGAACAGGTGATTAATGAGAGCAGTAAAGGACTTACGTTAAATGAGTTTAAAAATTCTGTTGCTGAAGGTGCTATAATTTTGGATACTAGAGCTGCCGATGATTATGAAAATGGACATATCATCAACTCCATTAATATTGGAACCAATGGACAATTCGCCATTTGGGCAGCCACCGTTTTAGATTATAATCAATCATTGGTTTTAATTACCGAACTGGGAAAAGAAGAAGAAATAATTACCAGATTAGCTAGAGTTGGAATTGACAAAGTAACCGGCTATCTTCTAGGAGGTTTTGAAACATGGATCAATGCCAATGAACCGCTAGCAACCATTGCATCCATAGAGCCAGAAGAGATGAGAACTTATATGGATAAAGGCTGGAAAATATTAGATGTTCGCAAACCAGGGGAATTTGAAGCTGGGCATATTAAGGGGGCCAAAACTTTACATCTACAAATTTTAGAAAACAATATCCACGAATTGGATAAAAAAACACCCTATATCATCCATTGTGCAGGCGGCTATCGCAGCATGATTGCTGCAAGTATTTTGAAAAAGCATGGTTTTACAGAATTATTAAATGTGCATAAAGGTTGGAATGCCATCCAAAATCTTACCGATTTAAGTTTCGAATCAGGCCCCTGCGAAATGGAACGAAAAAGAATGGTAATGGATCTCAAAAAATAATTTCAACGTGCATTTTGATAATATCAGCTCACTAGTGGTAAGGTATTCTACAAATAAGAGAAAAACAAAAGCTAATTAGATTCGTTATACCCCTTAATGAAAAAATTATTCCGATTACACCGTTATCAAATAGCCATGGCTTTATCCGGGGCTGCTGTATCGGCGTATTCTCAAATGGGAAATGCTGAAATGAAACAAGATAGCATCCCCAAAAAAGACGTGAGTACCATCGTTTATGAGCTTCCATACTTGCCCGATAAAAATGTAATGATTGCCCAGGGATATAATGGTTTATGGAGTCATAAAGGCGAAAATGCTTTAGACTTTTGGATGCGAAAAGGCCAAATAATTTGTGCAGCACGAGAAGGAGTGGTACTTAGCACCAAATCAGATTCGAAAAAAGGTGGGCCTTTTAATAAATATATCAATGATGGAAACTATATCATAATAAAACATAACGATAGTACATCCGCTGCATATTGGCACCTAGAATACAATGGTGTATTGGTGAAAGCAGGGGATAGCATTTCTGCCGGGCAACCTATTGGCAAAGTAGGATCTACAGGCTTTTCAAGTGGGCCTCACTTGCATTTCGAAGTATATTATTTTGATAGGTTCGGTAAATTCCACACCGTAAAGACTGTTTTTAAAACTAAAAAAGGAATAAAAAAACCGAAGGCTTGGCGATTTTATAAACGACCCCAATAATGGTTATCTCTTCACCTCAACTAATTCTCCTTGATCTTCAGTAAGCTGCCGTCCCCATTTTGAAATCGCCTCTAGCAAGGGTATAAGTGATTTGCCAAATTCCGTCAATGAGTATTCAACCCTTAGTGGAACCTCGGCATAAACCTCTCTCTTAATTATTCCATCCTCTTCTAAGGCCTTCAATTGAATGCTTAACATTTTCTCGGTGATTTGAGGGATATGCTTTTTTATTTCTCCAAAACGCATGGTTTTGTTTTGCAAATACCATAAAACCAACGTTTTCCATTGCCGCCAATATAACTCATGGCAACATCCATAGCGCAATGATAGGTTTGCTTTTAAAATTATTAGGTAAAAAGAAGTCTAAATATCTAGGCAGTAACATATTGACGATTCTCGATCCGCCTCACCCTGCCTTTTAACTTGGCGATGATTTCCTCCTGAGTCATTTTTTTATTAGGATCAAGAATTACATAATGTTTTGCAAGTGTTTTGTATTGCTTAGTCATTAAAAGAAACCAGGTTACTGTAAAATCGATCTTTTCGAAAACGATGGCATCTTCCTTAATGTAGGCATCAATATTATCCATGAACTCCTTTGGATGATCCGTCCAGTGTCGGTTTGGACGCAAATGATGGCTAATATGATACCCATCGTTCCAACTTTTTTTATTGTAAGGGCTATTGATACAAGTAAGACTGTTTCTATGACAATTCCCCGGAGTGGGTGCATCCACAAAAGCATGCTGTGCCCAGTTACCTGCCATCATCATTAATCGTGTAAAACATAATGGAATAATGAATACTACCAAAGTCGCTTTAAAACTGAGAGTAAGGGAAAGAACAACGCAAACCGCTATAAATAGTCCTTCTCCGATAAGCATTTTCCACATAATTGGTTTGCGTTTACGACTCCACAGGTATTGAACGAGTTGACCCATACCTATAAAAAAGAACGTACAGAAATAGAGGATAAAACCTCTAACGGAGTCCCTCCTAAAGGGCATCGTGGTCGACAAATCCTCTTCCATATTGTTCTCTGGATGATGCATCGCAACATGGTGAGCAAAATAAGTCTCTGGGGTCTCCCCGAAAAATGGCCCAATAACCCATGGAATAAAGTTATTCCATCTTTTGTATTTATGTTTAAATAAAGCTCTATGAGATGTATTATGCAACATTAAAATAAAAGGTCCTAAAAAGATAGCCCAATCAAGAAATAAATAGATGGCCACCACTCCCCACCAAAGGTACCATGGGGTGTTAGGATTCATGCTTAAAAAATAAATTAGCACTGCCATTGGAGGGAAGATACACAGTAGTTGAATGGATAACCTAACAAAAGGTAGGTCACGTTCATCATTGATGTATTTTAACCAAAACCTCTCGAAGGCATTGTGTTTTTCCTTTTTAATGAATATGGGATCGGTAAGTGTAATATGGCCGTTTGTAAGCATAGAGCTAATTGAGCCGCAAAAATAGGCTAATTTTATGGTATCCCAAAATGAGATTTGGGATCGTATTCAAAGGTTTCCCAAAGTTTGGCACCACGTTTGAATTAGGTTTTGTAAATTTGTAATTATGAAAAAACTAATAACCATCTTGTTAGGTGCTTTTTTTATCAGTTTTTTGAGTGGATGTTATTCTGCCAAAAAATCTTACGAAAGGGGCGATTATGATTTGGCCATTCAGTTATCTGCCAAAAAATTAAGGAAAAAGCCAGACGACCAAAAAACCATTGATATCTTGGTAAATTCATGGGAAATCTCCAATCGTATTGATAAAGAAGATTTAACCAGACAACTTGGAAGCTCAAACCCAGATTGGGAAAGCATCTTTGGGATCTATAAACGTCTAGACAATCGTCAAAGAGTGGTAATGCAGCTTCCTAAGCTAAAGCCAAGTAATCCTCAAACCAATGTAGATTTTGTTTTTGAAGATTATACTTCTGCACTCAACAATGCAAAACAAAATGCTATCCAAAAGTTAACTACCCTAGGTGATGAATATTTAAGCAGAGGCGATCGTTTTAATGCTCGAACAGCTTACGATAATTATATGAAAGCTTATAGTTATGACAACTCTAATTTCTCTATAAAAACCAAGGCTGACCAGGCATTTTTAATGGGGCTCACCCATGTGCTTATACAAGTAGCGCCAACAGCACAAGTAAATTTGCCTGAAAATTTTATACGACAATCCCTCGATAAAAAGTGGAGCAATTTAGAATCGAATTGGCTACGATTACACAATGTTTTTCAAGGTAATTTTGTTTATCACTATTTTACAGATGTGCTCATTAACTCCGTTATCGTAACTCCAGAAAGGGTGGTGGAAACCAGTTATGTAGATACAAAAAAGATTGAAGATGGTTGGGAATATGTAAAAAATGGTGATGGGTCAATTCGTACCGATTCATTGGGTAATAAATTAAAACAAGCCGTTTATAGGGATATTACTTGTATTGTTAAAAAGTACACTATGACTAAAGAGGCCTCTATCAATGGCACACTATTAATTTACGCAAGCAACTCTGATCAGCGTTTTGCTAACGATCCTATTTTTGGCAATTTTATATTTAGTTATTCTTATGGTCTGGCGCAAGGTGACAGCAGAGCTCTAAGTCAAGCATCACGCGATTTGGTAAATAGACAACCCATGCCCTTTCCTAATAACAATGATATAACTATGAGTGCTAGTGCCAATTTTGGCAATGCCATTTATGATAAAGTGAACCAGTACAAATCAGTGTTTCAATAAAATAAATGATTAAAATAAAGCATGTCTTAAGTACAATATTGTTAGCCATCATATCTATGGCATATGGCCAGGTGGTGGAATTTAAAGATCAATCCATTACTATTACCAATGCGGATATTAAAAAAAATGAGATAAGAGCGGGAGTTCAAGGTGTTCAACTTACTTGTTATGCTGTATTTAAATATGGCGAAGCTAATATCAAGGGTGCTGAAGAAAGCGATTATCTCAAGCAATATTATTTCTTTTTGGAAATAAAAAAAGGCGACAATGCGGATAGAATATTCTATCCCTTGCGTAATCCCGATGAAGAAAATAAAGAAACTACTTTCGATGAGTACTTTAAAGTAAGGGTTACCTCGGCTGGGAAATATTATGTTAGGATCTTTATTCCTTATTATATGTTTCAGCTAATTCCGGGATATCACAAGGTGAATGTTAGTCTTAGTGCATGTGATGAAAAGGCAAAATTTTATTGGAGAAATCTGTATCAAACCAATATTATCATTGATCAACCGCCAACTTATATGGCCAGGGTAACCATTAAAAACGCCACCTTCGTTGAGCAGAAATACGATATGTCTGGCAATAAAATTCCATTCTTCGGGTTATTTGTGGGCGGGAAAAAATCCAAATCCGGCCAAGGTTTGCCAGATGCGTCTTGGAAAGTGAAAGTAGGTAATGATGTGATGTATGAGTCTCCCACCAATAAAAACTCTTTGGAGGTAATTCCTGGTAGTGCCTCCTTTAAAATTTCAAAAGGAGATCCTGTGAAGCTGATAATATTTGACGAAGATTATTTTAAATCAGACCAGGAAGTTGGCACGGTTAACTTCTATTCTACCACTGAAATTGGCAGGGAAGAAAAAACAAATTATGCTTTTCAAAATATCGCTACGTCTGATATCATCTTTGAAAAAACATTAGTGCCATCAATCTCTAGCATGGTGCTTGATTACCATGAAAAAAAATACCTGGGGGTAACCGGAATAGAAATTGAAATTCTCTATGCAATGAATGAGCTTCAGCCAAATGATGCCATCATGATAAACCCCGTATTTAGAGATAAAAACGGCAAAACCTACACTCCTGAATTTGTTAAACTGATTAATACCGACTTTGAAATTAATTCCTCCACCGGAAATTTGGTAAGTAGGAAAAATGGCCCCAATAAACAAGTCTTTTTTATTCCTCATTATGCCTGCTTGCCTGAAATGTTTCCAGGGGTTGAATTTAAAATGGATACTTATAATGAGGTTATCCAGTCTCAGTTTTCTAAATCTAAACTAAGCTCATTTGGAATTATTGAAGATGATGTAAAAATTGAGATTGGCGCACCAGAAGAGAATGCATACCAAGGGTATTGGGGCTTAAAATTCCCAATGTTAATTGACATTCCTATTACCTATTATGATGATCTTAAATATTCGGATATTAATAATTCCGTTCGCATTTTTATGGACGATACTCTAGAAATAACCAATAAAACCCAAATCATTTCTTTTTTTGGAGATACTTCACTTGGCAGCTTTCACCTAAGAAAAATACGTCACGATAAAATTCTCCAAATCCCTTATTCCTTTTTAAACCTTACTAATACAGACCATCGGGTTAGTATTTATACCCAATCCCTGTGCCTGGCTAATAATACTTATATCAACAAGGATACCTTTTATCTAAATATCAATAATCCGGAATTGGTTCATATTCCAGCTTTTGATTTAAAATTTAGAATTAAAGGAAAGAATTTTGAAAAAGGGTTGGCGAGAATTTACAGAGGTAATTCCCTCATAGAAACTTTAGACCTTAATGAAATACCTAAAACCAAAAATTACAAGTTTACAATAGACGTTTCCGAATATCTGTTTCATACAAATGACGAAGTTCGAATTGAAATTATTGGTGTGGATTATTTTAGAACCGAAAAAGTGCTTTATAAGACGATAGTTGAGCCATTACAGCTTATTTACAATATTATTCCTGAGCGAAAAAAAATTCCTAAAACCGTTAAAGGTTTTAGACTACAACGTTCTAAACTAAAAAAATGAAGGCGACGGATTTAAAATATTTATGGGGGTTTTTAGGAGTGCCATATATTGTTCTGGTATCATTGGTCTTTAATGGTTATTGGACCTTTTTTGCCCCACTTATTGCATTTGTAGCCATTCCAACCTTAGAACAAATTCTTCCTCGCCAAAAAGTTAATCACAACGAAGAAGCAGAGGCAAGCAAGTTATCCATGCGTTTTTTTGATATCCTACTATATTTAAATGTTCCTATGCAATATGGCTTGCTAGTGTTATTTCTATATCAAGTTACTTATGTTGAATTAACAACTTTAGAGTATATCGGGAAAACCATTAGTATGGGAGTCGGTTGTGGAATTCTAGGAATTAATGTTGCCCACGAATTGGGGCATCGGATTAATAAGTATGAACAGAATATGGCCAAAGCACTATTGCTTACCTCCCTTTATATGCATTTTTATATTGAGCATAATAGAGGTCATCATAAAAACGTAAGTACACCTATCGATCCTGCATCTGCCAGATTAAATGAACCTATTTATTTCTTTTGGGTAAGAAGCATTTTTGGAAGTTATCGTTCAGCATTGCATTTAGAAAAGTTAAGATTACAACGGTTAGGGATTGGAGTATGGTCAATAAAAAATGAAATGCTTCAATTTGCCATTATTCAACTTCTGCTACTAGCGTTCATCGGTCTTGTATTTGCGCCAATTACGATTCTCTATTTTTTGGGTGCTGCACTAATGGGTATACTTTTACTTGAAACGGTTAATTACATCGAGCACTATGGCCTAACACGTAAAGAAATTGAGCCAGGATTATATGAAAAGGTTAAGCCTATACACTCCTGGAATTCTGAGCATATTTTGGGTAGAATTATGTTATATGAACTTACCAGACATTCGGATCATCACTATAAAGCCAATAGAAAATACCAAGTACTCCGTTATTTTGAGGAAAGTCCGGAACTTCCTTTAGGATATCCAGCATCAATGGTACTTTCATTAATCCCACCTTTGTGGTTTTCGGTGATGAATCCTCAAATCAAAAAAATCGGTCACCAAGGAGCTTAGTTCTTTAAGCCCCCGTTAACTGTTTAATTCTTTTTTTTCGGTTAAAATGAATTGCTCATAATAAAGGTTAGTTTTGTTTCATGAATTTAGTGATTGATTCTGGCGGAACCAAATCCAATTTAGCCTATCTAGAAAACGGACAAATATTAGATGTTTTTACTGAACCAGGGCTTCAATTAAGCCGAGAATCAGTAGAAGATTTTGAAAAAAAAGTAATACGCTGGAGTGAATTTAAACCAGGTCCATTGGATTCGGTATTTTTGTTTGCTGCTGGTCACTTAGATAGGTTTAAAGAACAAAAATTAATAGAAATTCTAAACAAGACTTTTGGGGCTAGGCATATTGAATTACATTCCGATTTATTGGCTGCGTGTTTCGCAACAGCGGGTTTAAATAAGGGAATTGTTGGGATCTTAGGCACCGGATCGAATTCTTGTTATTATGATGGCGAAACAATCGTTAAAAATATTTCTCCTGGGGGTTTTGTATTGGGCGATGAAGGCAGTGGGGCCTACCTTGGAAAACAATTTTTAATCGACTATCTGCGCAATGAAATGCCCCATGATATCCAACAACAATTGGAACAGGAGTTGAACCTTAATCCGGCGATGGTTATACAAAACATATACGGAGGAAGTGTTAGGGATGCTGCTTGGTTTTGTAGTGGTTTTGCGCCATTTATTATCACCAGGTTAAAAGATGAGTATTGTTTGAAATTATGTACTAAATCTATCAATGAATATTTGAACCTAATTGAAAAGAACTATATTTCCTACACCAACAAACTTTATTTAGTTGGCTCCATTGCCTTTTACCTAAAAGATTTGATATACGAGGAAGCGGAAAAAAGAAATATTGAAATCATAAAAATTATTCAACATCCAATTAATGATTTAGCCTTATATTTATCCGGGAAGTATCGCCTATGAACATAAATCACAAATTTGCCGCAATTGATATTGGGACGAATGCTGTTCGGCTATTATTTTATAATATTTACCTGGATTTAACCGGCGTACCTGTATTTAAAAAAATTGCGCTTACCCGCGTTCCCATTAGATTAGGCGAAGATGTATTTGCAACGAATCGAATTTCTGATTCTAAAATTGAACTATTAAGAAAAACGATGATTGCATTTAAAAATCTTATAGAGGTTCACGATGTAATAGATTATATGGCCTGCGCTACCTCGGCAATGAGAGAAGCCGAAAATTCTAAGGAAGTACAAGCCTTTTTAAAAGAAACAACTGGCATTGAAATAACGACTATCTCCGGCGAAGTGGAGGCGGATTTAATTTATCAAAATCACATTGCAGAGTCGATGAATCCTAGCAGAGCCTACTTATATATTGATGTTGGGGGCGGAAGCACGGAAATAACCTTGTTTTATCAAGGAGAAAAAAGACTTTCCGAATCATACCAAATAGGCACCGTAAGGATGTTGCATGATAAAATTGCCAAAGAGACTTGGGACTTGCTAAAAATAAAGTGTATTGAAATAGCCCATCGTTACAAGAATATTATTGGTATTGGTTCAGGTGGAAATGTCATAAAATTACAAAAGTTAGCTGGTGGTGATGAAGGCACCCCTATTACGAGGTCTCAATTAAAACAAGCTCATCAAGACCTTAGCGAATTAACCTATGAAGAGAGAATGCGGAAGTACGGACTTAATCCTGATAGAGCAGACGTAATTGTTCCCGCAGCAGAAATATTTCTTTTTATTACTAAACATACGGAGATAAAAAACATTTTGGTCCCCAAAATGGGTTTAAGTGATGGTATTATACACTATATGTATGATGAATACCTTAAAAAGGACAAAAACTTTTTGGGACATTAATGATCTGAACTATGCAGCCCTCCCGGTAAATTTACCATGCTCCAATTTATGGGCAGCTAATTCCTGGGTAACCACAAAATGTTTTTCAGCACCTTCAGGAGCCTCAAACATTGCATCATTAATGATTGCCTCGCAAATTCCTCTCAATCCTCTAGCTCCTAATTTAAACTCAATAGCCTTTTGCACAATATAGTCAAGTGCATCATCTGTAAACTCTAATTCCACTCCGTCTATTTTGAGAAGCTTTTGATATTGTTTAATGATGGCGTTTTTAGGCTCCGTTAAAATTCGTTTTAAAGCCTCCGAATCCAATGGATCAAGATGAGTAACTACCGGCAGTCGACCCACCAACTCAGGAATTAAGCCAAAACTTTTTAAGTCCTGAGGAGTTACATATTGTAAAAAATTATGCTCATCGTCCTTACGGCTTTTCTTTTTACCGTGACCAAATCCTATGCTCTGTTTGTTTAGCCTATCTGCAATTCTTCTTTCCATACCATCAAAGGCACCTCCACAGATAAATAAAATATTTTGAGTATTAATATTGATCATTTTTTGTTCTGGATGTTTTCTTCCCCCATAAGGCGGAACACTCACTACACTTCCCTCCAATAATTTCAATAACCCTTGCTGCACACCTTCACCACTCACGTCTCTAGTAATGCTTGGGTTATCGCTTTTTCTAGCGATTTTATCTATTTCATCGATAAATACAATCCCTCTTTCGGCAGATTCTACATTAAAATCTGCTGACTGTAACAATCTACTTAATACACTTTCTACATCCTCACCCACATAACCTGCCTCAGTTAGCACAGTTGCATCTGCAATACAAAATGGAACATTAAGAATCTTGGCAATAGTTCGAGCCATTAATGTTTTTCCAGTGCCCGTTTCACCTACTAAAATAATATTCGATTTCTCAATCTCCACATCATCCTCATTCATTTTCTTACTATTGAGAATCCTTTTATAATGATTATAAACCGCTACGGCCATCACTTTTTTAGCATCATCCTGTCCAATAATATACTCATCCAGATGTGACTTAATTTCGGACGGTTTTAATAAAGTCAGTTGTTTATCTAATTGCTTTTTATTTTTGGAGTTTAACTCCTCCAATGCAATATTATAAGCATCTGTAGCGCATTGATTGCAAATATTTGCCTTGCTCCCAGTAATTAAAAGCTGAACTTCACTTCTACTTCTTAAACAAAAAGAACATTGTTCTTCTGATTGCTGTTTTGCCATAATCTATTCCTTCGATAAATGTGAATACAAAAGTAAGTAAAAATTTGCCTATTCTGCAAGCATATCAATCATTTTAGGGCATAAAAAAACGGGTAAGATGACTTACCCGTTTTCAAAATAATAAATACTACTTATTCTTCACTAAAACCTCGTCGATCATTCCGTAGGCCTTTGCTTCTTCAGCAATCATCCAATAATCTCTATCACTATCGGCATAAACCTTTTCGTAAGTCTGTTTGCTGTGATAAGCAATAATATCATAAAGCTCCTTCTTCAATTTCTGAATTTCTCGAGCAGTTATCTCAATATCACTAGCCTGACCCTGAGCACCACCGAGAGGTTGATGAATCATTACTCTAGAATGTTTTAAGCCGGTTCGCTTACCGTCAGCACCTGCACAAAGTAAAACTGCCCCCATTGAAGCAGCCATTCCAACGCAAATAGTTGCCACGTCTGATGAAATCCATTGCATGGTATCATATATACCCAATCCTGCATAAACAGAACCACCTGGACTGTTTACATAAATTTGAATATCCCGCTTGGCATCTGCACTTTCCAAAAACAACAACTGCGCCTGAATGATGTTAGCGATATAGTCATCAATTGGAGTTCCCAGAAAAATAATACGATCCATCATTAATCTGGAAAACACATCCACTTCACGAAAGTTAACTGGACGCTCTTCAATAACAGTACGTGTCATATCTTCAATGGTACTCATGTACTTTTCAAGGTGCATGCTACTCATACCGCGATGTTTCACGGCATACTTTTTAAACTCATCGTGTGGTATCATATATTTTTAAAATTGAATTCTTATAGCAAGTATAGCAATAATTTATCCAATAGGATAAAAACGGAAAAAATGGCACAAGAAATTATTTTGACAATGACAAAAAAAGCCCGACAAGATAATTTGTCGGGCTTTTCACAAAACGCTTACCTATTAAAGTTGACCCACTGGTTCAGTATTCTTTTCCAATAAAGCTAAATAATCATCATAACCGATGGTGCTTTCAACAATATTTGCTTCATCCTTTATTTTTCTTAATGCCTTCGTCTCAAGTATTCCATTAATCAATTTATCAGCCTCTTCTTGATTTGATAACAAT
>JBEIQI010000269.1:0-4076 GCA_040376605.1 Flavobacteriales bacterium
GAATTGCCAACGAAAAAAACAAGGCTGATAAAATTCTAACTCCACCGGATAAATTACCATTAAGTTATCAATTTATGATGAGCGACAAGCCATTTAAAGAAAATACTAAAAATACATTAATGGGTGATGAACCGGCTCCTACTCGAAATGAGTTTCTGGAAGATGCTATTTTGGAGTTGGACAATGAAATTACAGATTTTCATACCTTTTTTAAAGATGACCAGGATAAACGAACAACCAATCCATTTTTTGGCAATCTCAATTATGCTGAATGGGTGCAGTTGCTTCATAAACATGCAATCCATCATTTAAAGCAATTTAGCGCCATTTAAATAATTTGCTTCAGGAAGCTTTGCAATGCTCTTGTTTTGTATCCGACAAAGGTAATTATAAGCAGACCTTACAAAAGATCTCAATGGGCTTAGTAATTTGGTATTCATACATCCGTTGCAAAGAGTACCATCCATAATTTTTTAATAACTTGCACGTTTATTCATGGTATCTAACACTGTTTTATTCTGAAACGTTATTTATATATATTATTTATTTGCTTGTTTTCTCAGCAATTATTTGGGCAAGAATGGTTAGGTTATGTTACCAGTAATTATGCCGGGATAAATGCTGTGCAATCGAATCCGGCTTTAATTACGCAAACAAACTATGGTAAGTTGGACATTTCTTTGGTGGCTGCCAATGTGCATGTTGAAAATAATTACCTGTTTGTAAATAGTAATTCTATTACAGATCCGGTGAATGTTTTTAGTGATCCTGATTTTGCCCATAGATATGTAAGACAAAATTTTGATTTGGGAAATAAGCACGCCATCATACATGCCAATGTACAATCTCCTGCATTTTTATTACAGTTAACGCCTAGGGACGCCATAGGTTTCTGTGTAAGACCGAGAGCCTTCGTAAATATTGATAATGTGGATAGAGCATTGGCCCAATTATCTTATGAGGGATTAGATTATCCGCTGAATTGGGGTCGTGATTTTAGTAATCAATTTATGAGTATAAGTGCCAATGCATGGATGGAATATGATTTTACCTATGCCAGAACTTGGTTTCAAAATGACAGGTATCGATTAAAAGGAGGCATTACATTTAAGTTATTGCAAGGATTTTATGCAGCCGGTATAGGTTTTAGAGATTATCAATATAATTTTAGGAATGATGATACATTAACCATGCAAAATACCAATGTGCAGTATGGTGTAAATGATCATTTATATAATCAGGATTTTGGATTTGATATGAATGCTCCCGGTTTTGCTTTTGATATTGGCGTTACCCTCGAATATATTCCCAATAAAAAAACCAAATATGGTTTGTATCGCAAGAAAAGTAATAAGGTGGTTAAATGGCCTGGAATATTTGCACCGGATGAAACTAGGTATAAATATAAGTTAGGATTTTCGGCCAATGATTTAGGTGCTATTTTTTACCAAAGGGCACCTCAGGCACGTGATTTTTATGTTGATGTGGTGGATTTGCCTTTATCCGTTTTTAATGGAGTAAATAGTGTTTCAAGTTTTACAACAGCGGCACAAACGGCCTTTGTAATGAACGGAACAGATGCAAATATGACCATGGTAATGCCTGCTCATATTAATATGTTTGCAGATGTAAGATTTCAACATAATTTGGCTTTACATACGGGTTTTACTATGGCATTTAATAATGGGATCAGTACGGCATTTAAAAACCACTTTTTATATCAGCTTACCTTAACCCCACGTTGGGAAATTAAATGGTTTGGGGTTTATATGCCTATTTGGGTTTCTCAATATTTAAATGCCCCCAACTTAGGTATTTCCTTTAGGTTAGGTCCTTTGGTAATTGGTACAGGAGATATTTTGGGCCATTTAATTAAGAGGGAATACGCTGATATTGATCTTCATATGGCTTTAAGGTTAATCATTCCGCATAAAAAGCAAAAGGGCGGAAACAATGTAATGAATAGCGGTGGTAAAAAGGGAAAGAAACGTAAACATGATAATGGAGGCAGCGGAAGCTCCTGCGAGGATTTTAAGCCGGCCAAAGGTAAATAGAGTAATCTCACTATTTTTTAAATTTATTAAGGAGTTTATGATGTTAGTCATGTTGAAATAGCATAATTACTTCTTAAATTTGACCTATAACATTTAAGATTATGAACCGACGTAAACTAATTATTATTTTATCTTTTGCAGCACTGGTGCTGTCACCAGTAGCATCCAATGCACAATTGTGGGAAAGTCCACGGCTAACAACGGCCAAATTTAATCATAAATCAATGGCCATCATTCCCGTATATGTAACGGAGAAGGATAATTCATCCAACGCCAATAAGGAGGGTAGAAAAGGTGTAATTCAGGAGGACGAAGCAGAGGGTTATAATTTACAACGGAGTTTTTACAATTATTTTATCACCCGTAAACCTAAAAAAGTAAATTGGACGGTTACCATTCAGGAATATGAAGTAACTAATGGTAAATTGGCTGATAACAATATTAAATATGCAGATATCATGCAAACCCCGAAAGATGAATTGGCAAAGTATTTAGGGGTGGATGCCATTTTTATTTGTGAGATAAAAAAAACCAGAACCATTTCGGATGGGGCAGCTATTGCCCTTGATATTTTTGTTGGTTACGGTGGATACACAGGGAATATAGATGTTGAAACTTCTATTTTTGAAGGAAGCACCGGCGAACTCATGTGGAAATATGATCGCCAATTGCCAACCAGTTATTGGGGACGATCGGATTATTTGGTTGATAATTTAATGAAACGTACCATTGAAAAATTCCCATACAAGGAAAAAATTAAAAAATAAAAAATAGAAGGGCCTCTGATTAGAGGTCCTTTTTTTATCTAAGATTTTTGACGAGTTGATCGGCCTTTTATTTTTTTTATATATACCAAAAGGATACTCGTAACTAATACCAGCCCGGCAATAATGCCAAGGAGCCATTTAATAAGGGTGATGGAGCCTAGGATGGATGCCAAACCTTGGTTTTGATTTGGAAAATTATTGATGAGTTGAACGATGATAAAATTCTCAATAAAATCTGCCAAAACCATTATCAAAGGAATAAGGGTGAGCAGCATCCATTTTTTATTTCTGCTAAGTTGGTTAATAAAATAGGCAATAGCCATGATATAGAAAGATCCGTATATAATTGGAAAGAATAAATCATGAAATAAATAAATGGATTTTAAAACAGATCTTCCGTTATTGCCTAACTTGTTAAGGTAAGCATACATGGTTTCTACAGAAACGTTGAGTTGAGTATCCAATAACTCATCGCTACCAGCTGCTGCAATAAGGTTATGGGAGGCTTGATTCATAACCACAGCACCCCAAAATCCGGTAAGCGCAAGTAAAAATAAAACAATCCATTTAGTATATGGAGAATTTAGGAACTTCATTATTTTAGATACATTCTTTCGTAATTATCCGGAATACTAAAGGGAAAATCGAAGGATGAGTTGAGTATAATTTTTGTATAATCTATTCCAAATCGGGTATTGCTTGAGTCGCTGACTAGGGTAAGTTGCAAAGTTTTTGGCAATAGATTCGAATCAACCATTTCATGCAAGGTATATTGTAAATCTAATTCTACTTTATTTTTTGGATCATAAATGAGATTTCGTTTATGCAATTGATTATTGAACCATAATGCCTGAAAAAGAAAGTTAGCTGGTTGGCTTGAGTTTCGGGCATCCACATAAGATTTAAAGTCGGAAGAAGCCATTATTTCATCTCCCGATTTGTTGGTGTACACTTTCATTTCTGTTTTACCTATTATATAGGTTGGATTGCCAAGAAAAATATTTTCAATCATATCGAAACTAAGATCGTAATTGATAAAATCCTTAACGGCTGAGAATTTATCGCTAAAGAATTTTTTATTGATATAATCCACCACATGCACACTGTCCGGCGAAATAAGGATTCGAAATGCCTCAATGATGGCAATGTCCGGTTTTATAGAGATCCAAATTAAACTATCTTTTCGTATTCTGACGCGGCCTTTTACACTATTAGGTTTACCATCCACATTGATGTCGGCATTAAATTTCCCATC